>JAPLVL010000060.1:0-8437 GCA_026397135.1 Candidatus Berkelbacteria bacterium | reverse complement strand
GACATCTTGAGAGATGATATTGAGAAGATGGCTCAATCATGGAAGGAAGTTGTTAACAATATTTCGAGCAAAATAGAGACCTTTCGAGACCGTTTCTACCGTGTTGGCCGGATGGAGCCCAAGAGAATGCAGCGATACTTCCTGCAGATACTGGAGGGCCAGGATGTAAATGATCGCATGATCCACTCTCTTATTAAGGAGAGAATTATTACCGAACTTAAGCCTAAAGCCCTTCGGATTGTTCTCCTAATTGACAACTCCGGTAGTATGAGTGACTCTGGCAAAGTTGACAGTATCAAGAAATCAGTCCTCCTCCTCAACAGTTCACTACGCAGTTTTCGGGCGATCTTCAAACTGATGATGGAGGATGTCTATAGTGAGTATGGCATGACTTTGCCTGAAAACATTGATATCGTTACTGATATTCAAATACGTTTGTTTGGCGAGGAAGCTTCGATGGTGAAGCCTTTTGAGGTCAATGATTACTCATTCTTGACTGAACCGGAAGGGACCGTAGCGTTGCCCCAGATAGATCCAGATCGGGAAACTATCGCTACCGTAATTGCCTTTCAAAATATTAGACCAAATGGTGGCACTGACGATACTTCGAGTTACGAAGAGATTGTGGGCAATGACCTAAATGAGAAAATTGTCGGCCATATCTTGAAGGGTGAAATTTCTGAGGCGATAATTCAGATTTCCGACGGTGGAGTCAATATGGCCGGTCACAGCATGGCCAAAAACAAAGCCGGTGAGCGATCGCGAACGATTTATAGCGGTGCAACCGGTGAAAATTTAAGTACAAATGGCGATCGGCGTACAATTCAATTGATTAAGTTTTTACGCGAAAAATATAAGGTTGGGACGGCTGGTTTCGCTATAGGAGCTGGTGGTGAGGCAGAAACTGCGTACAAAGCACTGGTCGAACGAATGGGAAGCAGTGACTATGTCACATCTGCCAATAATATTTCCGAGATTGTCCAAGGCTTCTCGGCTATCATTCGCAATGTTATTGTCCAGCAGGTTCAGAACAAGATGATTGATGAACTCGAGGGATATGCTCAGAGAATTGAAGCTGAAATCAAACAAACACCAGAAGATTAATCAAATTATATAAACAGAAAGAGGAGAAATATGGCAGAAGGTCAGCCAAATGGAATAGGGTCAGAAGAGATACCAATGTTAATCCACCCCGATGTCAAGAAAAAGGTCGAAAGCAAGGAGCTACTTGAACCTCGACGGGTCGAGCGACTTGCTTACGAATACAAGGTGGTCAAAGATGAAATGCTCAGTATTCTCGACAAGGCGAATGAGTATTTTGATGTTGGCATCTTGCTCAAATCTCCTCTCTATGAAAAACATCGTCAAAACCCGGTTTACAACAGGATTCTGGCTGCTCTAAATAGCGCTGTTGAAACTCGCAAGTCGATCAAAGGTCCCGAGATAAAGGACCAAGAAGAATTACAGCAGATGATTCGAGACGGTGAATTTAAGAGGTCACTTCACCCTGAGCGTACAGACGATCCTCTCCTGGTCAATTCGTCAGAATCAGCAGTTAAGGACAAACTGCGCGCGGAATTAGCGAAAGAGAAGGAAGACGCGGCCGTTGCCGCTCTGCCAGAGCCCGCTACTACTAATGCGCCAGATGCTCAGGATCAACCGATTTTACCAGAACCGGTCGTTGAGGAATCGGAACTGCAAGATTTTGACGATCTCTTCGCTCTGGCCAAGATCGAGAGTGATTATACAAATTACGGCAAGAGCAAGATTTCGCTCGAAGGATTGGCTTTGATGATGTCTGGCACCGAAGAAAATCTAGACGATTTTTTGGAGTGCATCTCGGAAGCGATAGATGAAAAGATTTATCCTCAAGATCGCGAGTATGAAGCAAAAGAAGCTGATGAGCTGAAATTTTCTGCAATGGCAGAATTTATTCAAATTTCTACAATACTTCAGAAAACTTTTGACACTTTGCTTGATAGATTTGAAGGTTTCTCCGAAAAGGAAATGGCAGAAATAAAAACTCTTGGCCTTTCACAAATGGACCAGGTAGCAGCCGCATACAAACGAATTAGAAAGATAAGAACTGGTATTAGACTTGCCAACAAAATGGGAAATCCACAAGTTGCCTATCCTGCTGAAAAAACAGCCAAGATGTATGGCACAACTCCCGAAAAATCGGAAAGAGCTGATCGCCGCACGGAAAGAATTTTGAAAAAACGATACGGTATGGATGTCCCTATTGGCTTTGCCGAAGATTATGCCTCTCACAGCGAAGCAGTTGACGAGGACTTCATAACTGCCTATGTCACATATCATCGCGAGCTGGGTTCACTCTGGGCCCTTCTAAATGATGGTGGAATAGCTGAGACCGAGGATGTCAAGAAGATTATTGAGGAAGCGCGCGAATTTCTACAGAAGAATCCACCGACGATCGTTTATTTTCATGGTGATTTCGGTTCGGGCAAAACTGCGATTGCCAAACATATTGCCAAGAAAATTACAGGTGGCAGACCACCAATCGTAGTTGCTGGTAATAAATATTTGGAGCCGGACAAGTTCTTGGAGGAATACCGAATTCAGAAACTGCCACTGCATGACTTTCTAAATGTTGTTTTTGAGAAGATAAATTCAGACGAGAGGGTTGACGCGAAGGCAAGTACGACTGAAATCTTGGGCAAGCTTGGAATCACTCAAAATGACATGGTCGAAAAAATCAATGGTTGGCTTGTGGAAGATTACCGCAAAAATAGCAAGGAAGTTCCAGAAAATGTTAGAGCTATGGTAAATGATCAGGTTAAGAGCTTGTTTGGTAACTCAATCCAAGGTCAATATGTCCTAGGCTCGATGCTGACTGCGATGGCTGAGGGTGTCCCGCTGATTATCGATGAGGCAAATGCCATTTCACCAGATGTCATAATTGCGTTAAATGATTATCTTACTGCCAAAATTGGAGATAAACTGCAAAGCAACACTGCTCATGGGGAAACAGAAGTAAAAACTGGCTATTGCGTAATGTGGACCGGTAATACCGGCAAGAATTACCATCAAGCTCGCTTCCTCGACATTGATCCTGCTACTCTGAGTCGTATCCATACAATCAAGGTAGAATATTTGCCAAATAGTACCCAGGTCAAGAGCATGGATCGATTGGCCGAGCGGTTACATTTAAATGATCTGCCAGCCAAGACATTTGCGAATGAGCCAGAAATGCTAAAAGAGATCAAGCAGAGCAGGGAACTTGCCAAGGGCTCCGATCAGATTTTTCAGGTTTTGCTCCTCTCCATGATGGATCGTCGCAAGAGTGGTGAATTTTGCGTCAAGGCAGACAATGAATATTCTGTAATCATGGATCTGTACCGATTATCAATTGCCTCACGGCGTATTATGAGTATTTACGAAGGAAGCGAAAGTGCTGGCTGGACTCCGCAACTGGATATTTCGAAGATTATCGGTGGAATTGCTTCGGCGACCGAACTTTCGCTAAACTTGAAGCATGCCAATGTCTCAATGCGTGAAATGATGGACAAAGTCCTGAGCTCGTATGTCGATCGTGGTCTGGACATCGAGTACCACCTCTTCCAATATGTCAAACATTTGTCACAATTCCCAAAGGAGCAAGCGATTATTTATGCCATACTTCAAGATACTGGTTTCTTCAAAAATGTTGATCTAACAACAGTGGGAGCAAAGGCGGGGGGGACCGATCAAGTTGGCTGGCCACAGATTGATAGCATTCACTGTCAAAATATTGCAGAATTTCAGAAATTGATGGCAATTGATCCGATTAACAAGATTGATCGATATGAAAGATGGAGATTCAACGGTGACTCGGCCCGGGGATTAAGTGCAAAATCCGATTATGTCTATCGTTTCTTCTCGTCGGTCGAGATGATGCAATTTCTCTTTGGCTATTTGCCACCGCGCAAAGTTGCTGAATATGAAGGTGTGGAGAAGAAGCTCCAGGAATCGAAGCAGGAGCAGGTTGATCAGGAGAGGTTTCTCCGATTGATCGAACAGAGTAGAACTGCGATTGCAGCTATTCGTGACGCGGCAAAACGAGTTAACTCCAAGGAAATTGAGACCGAGAGGGATCGCCTTCTTGGTTTCGATATCACGAAGGAATCATTTATTATGGAAAACAAAGATGATCTGAAAGTTCTTTCAAGAGCCTTGAATGCTTGGATTATTGAAGTTGTCAGAGCAGGCAAAAGGCTAAATGGCGAAAAGATTGATGAAGTCGAAATTGCCGGCAAGTCAGAGGAGCAGCTCCTGAATATGGCGGTCGAAGATTTCAATAAATTGGGGTCATAGTATTGATGAATTTCGTTTTATATATTAACATATAATAAGAAACTAATTACAAAGCGAGGAAAAATGCCAGAAAAACAAATGCCAGACGGTGTAGGCGAAGAAGATGTAACTTTCGAAGAAGTTCCTTCTGATGGAGCAGTTGCTGTCGATGGGACAGATGAGGAAGCAACCGGCGAGAAAGAACCGGAGATTCCAGAAAATGTCTCTCCTGCAGTCAGAAAACTGATAGAGGGTATGAGAACGAACAAAAAAGAGCTTAACAATATTGTTGAGGGCAAACAGCTTGTCGAGCTGAAAGAGTGGCGAGACAGCGATTTCAAGAGCTCAATGCGCGAAATTATCGCTGCTCAGCAGGAAATTTGCTCTGGAGAAGGCGATCCAGAAGCTGCGGATTCAGACGGTAAACCAATAGGAAGTTGCGCTCTGGGTACCAAAATCTGGCAAGAAATGTTCCAAGAGCCTTGGAGTGCTGAGAAGGCCGACGCAAGCGAAGCCTAAATTTAGTCATCTATACGAAAAGAGACCCGGATTCCGGGTCTCTTTTCGTATATGCTGGCAAATTATATTATCCATAATTGTCATGCTGAACTTGTTTCAGCATCTATTCAGAACGCCCAAAGATCCCGAAACGAGTTCGGGATGACGATACTAGATGAATTATGCAACAATGGTAATAAATATAAAATCGTCAGTTATCTCGACATCCTGTGTGCCTCAGGACGAGAGAACTTCAGCCTAATATTGTGGCAGGGCTGGCATTCGTTAAACAAAAATACCACCATTGCTGGCGGTATTTTTGTAAATATAGTTTTGGAAAATATATTATACTTCTTCGGTCAGAGCGGAGTGAATATTCTTCATAGCATCTCTGGCAGCTTGGACATTTTGGGAAACCTTGGTATGTTTTGCCTTGTGCTTTCCGACGACAGCGTCTCTCTCTGCTTCTATCTTTGCAATCTCACGCTTCAGCTCTTCGATTTGGGTGTTGAATTTCTCGGCTGCAGTTTCTTGCTCTGTTTGGATTCGGGAGAGAAGTTTCTCGGCATGAGCCAGGAAGGAATCGAAGCCGTCTGCCTCCTTCTCCTTAGCTTCTGTCTTGGGTTCGAATTGATTGCTCTTTTCTGACATAAGACGCATTAATTTGTCAGTGGCGTCTTTGACACCATCATATTCTCTTTGTCTCAAATGTGCTTCGCCATCAAAGACCAAATTTAGTCGTCTCTCTGTAGCCTCACTAATTTCACCGGAAGATTCCTCTGTTTCGGCTAGCTCTTTCACTGCGTCGCTCAACTCTCTGAAGTTATCAGCAATCTCAAGATATTTTTCATCAACAGCCTCGACTGGCTCCGCATTCATCTCCATCATTGGCTCTATTGGTGTTGCGATTTTGTCTTCGCCTTTTAATTTTGCCTTGATCTCGTCCAGACTGTTCATTGTCTCTGTATAATCAAGATTTGCAGCATTCGCTTCGATTTTTTCGAGTCCTGACATGGTTTTTATTAATTCTTCTGAGCTAAGTTTGCTCGTTTTTGCCAGTGCGAACACTTCGTCAACGTTTCGTTCTATCATCGAGACTTCTTTGTCGGTAAGACCGGTCGAGGTAGATTCAGCTTTTGTATCTTTGCTCTTTAGTTTGGCTGACATACCGTCAAGTCTATCCATAATTTGATCATAACTGTAATTTGCAAGATTCTGCTCGACTTCATCCAGTCCTGACATAATTTCTACAAGTACGTCTGACTTCAGGCTTGAAGTTTTGGCTCGAGAGACCAAGTTGTTAATTTCTTCTGAAATTTCCTCTGCCTGTTCGTCGGATAGTGATGATTCTGCTCGTTCCATTTTGGTTTCCTCCTTGTCGTTGGGTGATATTTTGGCAATAATTTCGTCTGCCTGAGTTAATAGCTCTGATGCTGGTTTCTTCAGCATATCGTCTTGCAGTTGTATTAAGTCATCATTTAATTTGTCAATATCTTCCTGGGAGTGAAGCTTGGTGAAGGCGCCGTTCCGGAGAAGCAATCGGAGATTCAGCATTTTGTCCTGAAGTTGCTGTGTTGCGTTTGGAGCTGATTCGCTCTCTGTGGTGGCTACAAAAACATTTTCAGGCTCTCTTGGCGGCGTAATACTCTTGTCGTCTTTGGGGTCATGAAAACCAAGTCCTGGTGCTGGCTCATCATCGTCCGAAACCAAAACTCTTGCATTTTTCAATGCCTGCTCGTCTGCTTCCTCAGCTGACCCTCCGCCTTTGTCATCGTCAAGAAGATGTCGAAGAGCGCCGCGACGGCGATCGACGGTAAACAATTCTTGAGTTATCCACACCCTCCATACCCCTCATAGTATACTCCTTTGATTTAGCGTATTTTGTATTTAGTTTGAAAATTAAAGTTCTGTATATATAATAAAAACCGGAAATTTTTCCACATCTAAATTATAATTCGATGCCGATATTTTTGCAAGAGTATAACTTTTGAATTAGAAATGATATGATTGGGCAAATAATGATAGATTGCCACGCCTCTCGTTTCACTTGATGGCTCGCAATGACAGTGAACGGTTACAAAATAATGAAGGAAACTATGACAGAGTTTGAAAAACTGAGAAATAATTTCGAAGAAAAATTTATTCCACTCCATCGTGATTCGGCCATAGCATATTTCGATGCTTCTATTTCCGGCAGCGACGCTGATTATCAGAAGTCGGCAGACCTGGAAACGAAGACGAGCGATATGCTCTCCGATCCCGAGACTTTTGCCCAAATCAAAATGATCAAGGAAAAAGGCGAGCTGACAGATCCCCTCGAGAAGCGGGAGCTTCAGGATCTCTACAATTCCTACTTAAGTCACCAAGTTGAGCCGGCAAAATTGGAAGCTTTGATAAATCTACAGACGGAAGTGGAGAAAAAGTTTGCAACCTTTCGGGCAGAGGTCAAGGGCAAGAGCTTGACTGACAACGATATTATCGATTTGTTGCAGAATTCAAGCGATCAGTTGGAACTACAAATGGCCTGGGAAGAGAGCAAGAAGGTCGGTCGTGAAGTTTCGGACGATGTCATTAAACTCGCCAAGATGAGAAACGAAATTGCAAAGTCAGTCGGATTTAATAATTATCACGAGATGAGTCTGGAATTGGATGAGCAATCTCCTGCTGAAATTGAGAAACTCTTCGACGAATTGGATTTACTGACTGGACCGGCTTTTCGCGAAGCAAAAAACGAAATCGACCTTTTCCTGACCAAGAAATTTAGCATTTCACTCGAAGATTTGCGACCCTGGCATTTCCAAGACCGGTTTTTCCAGGAAGCACCCAAGATTTATCCAGTTGATCTGGACAAATACTACAAGGACAAAGATTTGGTTGCGATTACCGAGGATTACTTCGGGAAGATTGGTCTTCCGATCGAGGATATTTTGACCAGGAGCGATCTTTTCGAAAAGCCAGGCAAAAATCAGCATGCTTACTGTATGGATACTGATCGGGAAGGGGATATTCGGGTTCTTTGCAATGTGAAGTCGAATCTGAAGTGGATGGATACGATGTTGCATGAATTTGGCCACGCTGTCTATGAGAAATTTATCGATCCCAAATTGCCCTGGCTCCTCCATTTGCCTTCGCACACCTTCACAACCGAGGCGGTTGCGATTTTCTTCGGAGCATTGGCCTCGAATTCAGCTTGGCTTAGGCAAAATCTGGCAATATCAAAGCCAGAAGCAGAGAAAATTACAAAACCGAGCTTCCAACAAATTCGTCTAGAAAAATTAATTTTCAGTCGCTGGGCTCAGGTTGTTTATCGTTTTGAGAAATCTATGTACGAGGACCCTGATCAGGATTTGAATGATTTGTGGTGGAAGTTGGTCGAGAGATACCAGGGGATTGCGAAGCCGATTGGCCGGGAAGAGCCGGATTGGGCTGCCAAAATTCATTTGGCGACTGTGCCGGCGTATTATCATAATTATCTCCTGGGGACGCTTCTCTCTTCGCAGATCAAGGCTTCTCTGATCGCCAAGATGCCAGAAATAGCCCAAAACGGTTTTAGCAATGATGTTGAAATAGGGAATTGGTTCAAGCAATATATTTTTCTGCCAGGCAATCGCTTCTACTGGGATGAGATGATAGAGAGGGCGACTGG
>JAPLVL010000001.1:80833-98267 GCA_026397135.1 Candidatus Berkelbacteria bacterium | reverse complement strand
TCTTTGGGGACGGTTCTGCTACAAGCTCGATATTTGCAATAAGCTAATATTTTTAATAAAATATAGCCATGCCTAGACTTGCTAGATTCTTGCCACCTGATAATGTTTTTCATATTATGTGCCGCGGAAATAACGGCAATGATATTTTTCATTCTCCGCTGGACTACCTGAAATATTTAGAGCTACTGGACAGGTTTAAAGTAGAGCACCCCTTTGATCTCTTTCATTATTGCCTAATGACAAATCATATTCATCTGGTTGCAAGAGTCCATGAGAGTAATGGATTTTCAATGTTCATGAAGAAGCTGAATCTAGGATACTTTAAGCATTATCAGAAAGAATATGGTTGGGCAGGCCATTTCTGGCAGGACAGGTTTAAGAGTAAATTGATCACTCAAGATATTTATTTGATCCAATGTGGCAAATACATCGAACTAAATCCAGTCCGAGCTAAACTGGTAAGCAGTCCAGAGGAATATCTTTGGTCCAGCTATAATTATTACGCAAATGGCGGGTCGAATAGTCGCTTATGCAGAGATATTTTCTATGATACGCTTGGAGCGAATGATAGCAGTCGGCAAGTCGCTTATGCTAAGATAATAGTTGAAGAAGTTTTTGGCTTTAGCAACAAAGCAGTTGCCCAAGGGGAGAGAAAAGAAGTTTACAATGCGAATAGACGCTTTGATTATCACCAAGAACACAAGGATTCGCCTTATCGTAAATCTTGAGCTTACGGCAGAACCGTCCCCAAAAAGTCCCCATTCTCCGGGATAATCAAAATAAAAGCTAAATTATTGTGTACGAAAATATTATCTGTCCAATATCAGCTTCAGGAGGGCCATTCGGACGCACAGACCGGATCTGACTTGGTCGAAATAGGCGGCTCTCGGGTCTAGGTCGACTGATCGGGTGATTTCGTCCACTCTTGGGAGTGGATGCATGACGATGGCGCTCTCTTTCATCTGTTTGACTCCGACTTGGTCGAGGCAATACACGCTCTGGTATTTTTGGTATTCGTCCTTGTCCATGTATTCTTGCTGGATCCGGGTCATATAGAGAACATCGAGCTCTGACAAGTATTTGGCGAGGTTGGTCACTTCCCGAAAAGGAATATTTTTGCTGTCTAGTTCCTGGCGGAGCCAGTCTGGGACGGTCAATCCAGCGGGTGAAATAAACGTGAAATCGACTTTTTCAAACCGAGCTAGAAGTTTGATCAGGGAGTGGGTCGTTCGGCCATTCTTGAGATCTCCGACAATACCGATTTTGAAATTGTTCATCCTACCAAGCCTCTTTTTGATTGTGTACAGATCGAGTAGTGCTTGGGTTGGATGTTCTCCTGTCCCATCGCCTGCGTTGATGATCGGTTTGGGCGAAACCAGTGCCGCTTTGGCAACTGATTCTTGGTCATAGTGTCGGATAATTATTAAATCCGTGTACTGACCGACGGTCATGACTGTATCTTCGATCGATTCGCCCTTCGCTGTTGATGAATTGATCTCGGCATTTTCCATCGAGAGGACCTCTCCTCCCAGTTTTAGTGCAGCAGCTTCGAATGACAGTCGTGTCCTCGTGCTTGGCTGGAAAAACAGTGTTGCGATTACTTTCCCCTCCAGTACTCTTGGTAGCGGTTGCTTGCCCGAGAGCGTCTTCTCGAACTTTTTGGCGCAAGTGATTACTTCCCCGATTTGGTCGTCACTCAAATCAGAGACGCTGATGATTCGTTGCGGAAACATTTTTCTCCTTTTTAATAATTATGGATAAAAAAAAGTCCCTTGCGGGACAATAACGAATGAAACGAAATATCGATGAAGATTTGGAACTCTTGATTTGTGTCTGACTTTTGTCATTTGAACTATTATATTAAAAATATTAAATAGATGCAAGGGTCGGGGTCTCGTCTTTATTTTGCGATATTACGCATATGCCCCCCGATTGGAATCGAGGGGCAAGGGAAAGGGTCTAGTTGTAGTAAACCTGGATCAGACCAGGTTTTTCGGTCTCGCCATCAGCTTCGTAGGCCGGACCAAAATTGGCGGTGTAACCGGCTCCGGTATAGGTGGCGTCAATCCAGCCATGGAAATCTGCTAATGTGCATTCTTCTCCTGTGTGGATTAGGCCGCTCCTAGACATTTCATCTTTTTGCCTTTGGGCAGATGTTCGTTTGTCTTGCTTGTCTTCGTCAGTCATCATGCACCCCCTTGGGCTAAATCTCATTTGTAATAGAAATTCAGCCAGCCCTGACGGATGGTGTCCCCATCCTTTTCGAAGGCTTCATCTTCGCGGGTCTCGCCCCCGTCGTCGATGATAAATTGCTTGTGCTCGTAGAATTTCCGGATTTGGACAAACTTTTTTGAAGTGTACCGCGTGGCGCTGTAGATTAAGGTGGCCATGAAGCCTGCAAATGTCATAGAAGATCATTGTCGGCGAGACGGATGCGGGCATATCCGGTTCGTGTAGATCACAGATGTAGATGATCAAACTTTGGAGAGCTTGGCGCTCTTTGCTTGAGAGGGTCGGGTTGGCAAAAGCCTGATCGAAGTAGATACCTTGGGATTCATGCTCCGCTTTTTGCGCTTCGAACTTGGTCATGTTGTCACCTCCAAACACTCGAAAGGAGTATTTCCTAGAGTATAGACCAACACGAAATTTTGTCAAAGAAAAGTGTAGCAAGTTTTGGAAAACCTTTGACGGTGCAGGCGGCTCCTTTTCGTTGTACCTAACTATTAGCAGCTGCCGAAAAAGTATTAGCGATATGATTAGAATTCTGTTAGAATTTGAAACATGTCAGCTGATAAATTTAGTGCAATTTGGGTTTCTCATTCATCGATTAGCGATTATCTCCGCTGTCCGCGGCTGTATTTTTTGAACAACATTTACAAAAATCCTCAGACTGGGCGGAAGATTTCGCTGACCAATCCACACTTGGCACTGGGTCAAGTGGTTCATGATGTTCTAGAATCACTCTCGGAATTGCCGGTGGAGAAGCGTTTCGACATTCCTCTTAAAGTTCTGCTGAATATCAAATGGCAGAAGGTTCACGGCAAGATGGGTGGGTTCGGGAATGAGACGGAGGAAACGCAATACAAGGATAGAGCTCTCACGATGCTTGGAAATGTAGAGCGAAACCCTGGGCCAATATTGGAGAAGGCGATCAAGCTGAAGGAAAGTTTGCCTTGGTACTGGCTCTCCGAGGAGAAGAATATTATTCTGTGCGGCAAGCTTGACTGGATTAAGTACAATCAAGAGGACGATACGGTGGAGATTATTGATTTCAAGACAGGGAAAAACGAAGAGTCGGATAATTCGCTACAGCTCTCGATATATCACCTCTTGCTCGAGCATTGCCAGAAGCGCAAGATAAGGAAGGCGAGCTATTGGTATCTGGACAAAGGAGAGATGATTGATTTCGATCTGCCGACGCTTGCTGAGTCGGAGAAAAAAGTGATGGAAATTGCCCTGAAAATCAAGGAAGCCTGCCGCAAAAACGATTTTGCCTGTGAACGCTCCGGCTGCTATGCTTGTGAGAAGATGGAAAAAATTATAAACGGTAAAGCCGAATTCGTCGGGGTCGGCGAGTATAACAAAGAAATTTATTTGGTCTAGAAGCGGAAAGAGGAAATGGTATATAACTTTGGAAATAGTTAAGGAATTCTCATGAGGGGAAAAATGCAAAAGAAGAAAAATATTATTGCGTTCATCGTACTGCCAATATTGCTGTTGCTGGCCGTTGGGGCTGTGATTTTTTATTGGCACGAAATCAAGGAGAAGTCGAACTCTGGGGGGTCTGTTAATTTTTCTAATAGAGAAAATATTCTTGAAAACTTCAGGGCTTTCATTGCGATACAATCAGTATCAACCTTGCCTGATCATCAGCCACAAATGACTGAGGCGGCTTCCTATCTTACCAAAAAATTAGAGGAAATCGGTTGCACGGTTAAGATTTTTCACGAGGGAACCGCCCCTGCTCTGATTGCGGCTCGATATGATGTAGAGGGAGCGACGAAGACGGTTGGCATTTATGGCCACTACGATGTTGTTCCGAGTGATACTGGCAGCGGATGGAGGACGGACCCTTTCAATCTTACCGTCCTTGACGGGAAAATCTATGGACGGGGAACTGCCGACAACAAAGGTCATGTCATCCAGAATTTGGCAGCTGTTGAAGCCTTGATTAAGAGTGGAGAGCTAAAAAATAATGTAGTCTTCGTATTTGAGGGCGAAGAAGAAGTTGGCAGTGCCAATTTCGAAAAATATGCAGAGGAGGCAAAAGATTTCATCGCTGCTGACGTATATTACATTACAGATGGCCAGATGCACGCAAAAAACGAACCGCAAATTGATTTTGCTTTAAGGGGATTAAATGAATATGAGCTGACTGTATCTACAGGAGAAAAGGATTTGCACTCAGGGTTCTACGGAAACAATGTGATAAATTCAATACAGGTTGAGACCGAATTATTTGCGAAGATGAAGGATGCCGAAACAAACAAGGTCAATATTCCTGATTTTTATGGTGACATGAAACCAATTACTGAAAGTGACCGAAATCTCTATGCCAAACTAGAATGGACGAAAGATGCGAAGCAAAAAGAGATGGGAATCTATGAATTGGTCGGGACAGACGAGAAGCAGCCTTGGATTTCGGCTCTAGTGTACCCCTCGCTAGAAATAAATGGAATAACTGGTGGCTATACAGGCGATGGTTTCAAGCCAATCATTCCGAGCGTGGCCTCGGCCAAATTCTCTGTTCGTTTGGTTGAATTCCAGGACCCAAAGAAGATTACTGAATTGATTGATAATTTCATAAAGGATAATCTGCCAGTGGGGGCGCATTATGATCTGAAGGTTGTACAGGAATTGCCGCCATTCTATACCGACTACAATAACCAATATGTTCTGGAGGCTTCCAAAATAATGACTGAGGAATTCGGAAATAACACAGTAATAAGTCGCTCAGGTGGTTCTGCTGGTGCCGCCAGTATGTTGCAAAGTCTTTTCAAAGTGCCATTTGTCCTGACTGGATTCACTTTGCCAGACAACAACATTCACTCGACAAATGAAAATTATGATGAAGATATGTTCTGGAAGGGAATTGAAGTTATGAAGAAAATGTACAATAGCTGATATTTGAAATTGAACTAAAATAAGCGCCCCGACTATGTCGGAGCGCTTCTCTGTTTGTGAAAACGGAAGATCGCAGCTTTTTGGCGGTCGCGTTCGATATCACCAGCTCGAGCGATTGCTTCGAGGATAGGGATTCTCTGACTGACAAACCATATTGCCAGCATCGTGCCGGTGCGACCTCGCCCGGCCCAGCAGTGAACCATGGTGGGTTTGCCCTCAGCTAGCGATTTGGTGACAAAGGCCAGGAATTGCTCAACCTGTTCACTGGTTGGAGTTTTGTAATCCTCAACGAGCAGAACCAGATGGTCAATTCCGAGTCGGTCAATTGCTTCTTTGACCGATGGGTTGACTTGGGCCAGAGAGATGATCGCCCTGATACCCAGGCTGTAAACCCAATCAATCTCTTCTGGTGACTCTGGCCGGTTGGAACCGGCCAGAGTATTAGTTTCGACAAAGCGGAAATTTCTGAGCATTGCCTATTTCCCCTTGGCATTGAATTCGATCAAGACCATCTCGTATGTCTTGGTACCGTCGCTTTTGACCTGCCACTCTCTGACGATTCCGACTCCGGGCGCGAACAGAGTGTGGGTTTCCCAACCTGGATCATCCTTTTTCTTCTTGTCGGGGATGATTTTCTCGATCGTTTCGATACAGTTTGCGAATTTCCCGGCTGGCACGACAACTTCAGTCAAATTCAAAGTGTTGTAGTCGAGGCTGAAGGCGCCACTGTAGGTATAGACTATCCTATTGGACTCTATCTTGCCATTTGAGAGTTCGAACATGAGCATGTTCCGATTGTCGATTGGGTACTCATCTTTCGGCGCTTCTCTGTCTTCGAGAAGCCACTGGCGCGCTGGCAAAGTCCAATTGCGCTTGATTGATTCGGTCAGACCGAATTGGCCTGGTTTTCGCCAGATTGTCCAGCAGTTTTCCTTCCCGTCATCGTAGCGACCGTCGCGACAGCTGATCTTCTGATCCTTGCCATCGATTTCTGTTGTGAAGAAGAAATGATCTCCGTCATGGCGGACAATGGAATATTTCTCGGTGTGGGTCTTCGTTGCTCGACCGTAACAGGTGGCGACCATGTTTTTGCCATTGCTGGTGAGTTCGTATACTCTCCGGCACATGACAGGGTCATCCGTCTTGACGGTGTATTCCACGCGGTATGTCCAGCTGTTGCCGAGTTTGAGCGGCATGAAACTATCAGGAGACGGGTCAATGGTCTCTACCTTCTTGCCCGTTTGTTGTGCACTAACGGCCATCGCGATCAATGCCGCCAGTAACACAACAGTGAGAGTGAAAATCGAAGAAAATGCTTTCTTCATTCTGTACCTCCCGATGACTCGTTGGATTGAAATGATTTCAAGCCATCTTCGTCATCGGGAAAATCAGGGTGCAATTTGACACCCCAAGTATAGACTCAAATTTGCAGATGTCAACTATTTGTTACTAAGCTAACGCACAATTGCAGGTTGGAAATTTATTGATTATAATCAATAAGTAGATAATTAATAATGAAAAAATGCTATGTCCCAAGGAGAATCCCCGGAGCTTTCTAGATCAGTATCATGGTTTCTGCGTGAGCTATGGAAGACCATAAAATACATATTTCGCCGTTATTTTCGGCAAATTATGATTGTGTTGGTCGTGATTATTCTATTTGCCGCTACCTTTTATGGTGGTATGCGATACGAGAGGTTCAGGGCAGACAAATCGGTCAAGACGGTCGAAAGTGACAGACTCAATCTGCCCACTGGAGCCAAAGTGACTGCTCCGGCCAGAATCGAGGGCAGTGTGACCAAGATTGATGACAAATCGATTACGATCAAGGGCAATGACGGCAAGGCTGTGAGCTACACCTTCGATACCAAGGTGACGGTACTGGCGGCTGGCAAGATTGCCAAGATGGAGGTAATCAAAGTCGGTGACAGCGTCAGACTCTATACTAAGTCTGGTGCGGATAATTCCAATATCATTAACAGGATTTCGGATTTGTCCACAAAATAATGGTTCCAATGTGTTGTGGGAATTTCCTATTCTGATTATAATAAATAAAACGAAATAATAATTGGTGGGGAATATGGTGAAAAGATTTCGGGCAATCGTTGCAGCGTTGACGGTTTTGGCGTTGGTGTTTATGCCGTTTGGGCCGTTTAAATTTGCAGTCAAGCCAGCCAAGGCAGAGCCAGCCGACAATTTTGCCGGAGGAACCGGTGTCTTGGGTGATCCATATCAAATCACGACTTGTTTGCAGCTTCAGGAGATGCGAAATGATAGTTTGTCTGGCAAATATTTTATTTTGGCCAATGATATCAATTGTGCAGCTACTAGCATCTCTGATCCTGACGATCCGGATTATAACAATAATCTCTATCACGATGGCGCTGGTTTCTCGCCTATTGGCTATTATGATTATACTGCTATTAATCCTTCTCATGGATTTTATGGTGATTTTGATGGACGCGGTCACACGATTTCAAATCTCTTCATCAATCACACGAATCAAAGTTCTTATGATCATGGAGAGTACGTTAGTCTGTTTGGTTACTCCGGTGGCGCAAAGATCAAAAATTTATCACTGACCGACGTGAATATTACTGGTTTGTTTGGAACTGCTGGGCTGGTCAGCTATACCGGTTCGACAATTGACAATGTCTCCGTCTCCGGCACGGTTAGTGGTGGCGGGCGAGTAGGTATGGTTGTCGGCTTTACTGAGACTGGTCATTTCAGCCGGCTGTCTGCTAGCGGCACGGTCAATATTAGCCAATATAACGGTTGGGCTGGCGGACTGTTTGGCTTGTTGTATGGAGACTCGGTTCTGATCGATAGTCATTCAAATGTCAATGTTGTTGGCAGCTCCTATAACTCAGGGCTCGGCGGACTAGCCGGTGCGACTTGGGGCAATCCGAGCATTGTAAACTGTTATAGCCTGGGTACTGTCGGAGGGGCTTCATCAAGTAATGTCGGTGGGTTAGTCGGCGAATTTGGTTACTCTGGTCATGGCGGTACGATTACAAATAGTTTTGCTAATTCCTCCTCGATTCTGGGCGCTAGTTCAGTCGGTGGTTTGGTCGGATTAATGTCGGCTGCTCCAGCAGAAAATGCTTTCTCAACTGATTATTTCGGCTCGACTAGTGCTGATAGTTGTGTTTCTGGTGATACTCAATATGGTTGTAATAGCGGGAGCACGAGTAGCTGGACGGGGGAAACCAAGGGTGCACCAGAAAGTGCTTGGAATTTCACCAATATCTGGCATACTTCCGAAGATTATCCAGCACTCAAACCAAATATTGCGATTTCAAGCTGCCAAGATTTGCAGGATATCAATCTGAACTTGTCCGGAAATTTTGTATTGGCAGGGAACATCAGTTGCACTTCTGAGACCCATTCGGGAGGAGATCTTTGGAATTCTGGAATTGGTTTCACGCCGATCGGAGATAGTACAAACCCTTTTGTCGGCACATTTGATGGGCAGGGCTATACTATTTCTGGCCTCTATATCAATCGAGATAGTGGTTTCAATGTTGGCGTCGGACTATTTGGGGTTGTAAGCTCAGAAATGGCTAAGCCAATTTCAAATGTTGGACTTCTGGACATCGATATTACTGGTGATTACTGGGGAACTGGTGGGTTGGTTGGTATTCTAAATGGCCCAAGCACGGCAGGCGCATCGGCGCAGTCGCTTCGGACAATTTCAATTACAAATAGTTATGTCTACGGTAACAGTTCAATTACTGCAACAGATGCATCAATTTACACTGGCGGGCTGATTGGTACAATTAATTATTCTGCCAACTACACCAAGGTTAATCTGGCTAATTGTTACACTCAGGGAACGGTTTCTGGTAAAAGTGGGGTTGGTGGTATTGTCGGTTATGTCTCAAATCACGCCGGCCGTACTGTTGCAGATTTCAGTCTTACCGATAGTTATTCAGTTGCAAGCGTGTCTGGATCGTTTGAAGTTGGTGGACTGATTGGCTGGAATTGCAATATTGACGACGCACGAATTACGACATCTCATTTCTCAGGGCAAGTTAGCAGTTCGAGTGACTCGGTTTATGTGGGTGGATTGGTCGGCTTGGATGAAAATACCATCGACAGAATCACAAATGTTTTCATGGGTGGCAGAGTAGTAACTGAGAGCTCTTCATTTATTTCTTATTTGATTGGTGGAGCCAGTGATGCTGATATCGCTAGTCATTTGTCAAATGTGTATTATTTCAATGACGGTAGCGCTTGGTGGGTGGCAGCGAATCCGCTTCGGGTCTTTGCTGGCTTTGCCGAAACGGACTGGAGTTATTTCCTATCTACCAATTCCAGTTCTTCGCCGATGAATACATGGGATCTTGATAGTACTTGGACAACCGGCCAGAGCCTGTTCCCGCGGTTGCGCGGCTTGTCGTTCCAAAATTTCATTGTTGGCGAAGGTACTGTCGTATCACCTTATGAGGTACGAACTTGTCCTGAATTGGCGAGTATCAGTACGGATTTGGTCGCGTATTTCAAACTGGACAATGATCTTCTCTGCGGTATTTTTGGCAAGGGAATGATCATTGGATCACAAAGCACAGCATTTTCCGGACATTTTAACGGTCAGGGGCATACTGTTGATCTAAATATTAGTTATGTTGCTCATGACTATATTGGATTATTTGCTGCTCTCAATGGGGCCAATATTATGAAGTTGCGCTTGACCGGCTTGGTCATTGGTGGAAGTAGTGTTGGTGCTTTGGCTGGCTTAGCCTACAATTCTGTAATTTCCCAAGTCGCGAATGCCGCTTCGGTAACCGGGGGTAGCGATGGTGTCGGTGGTTTGGTTGGTAAGACCCAATCCGATGTAGCTATCTCTGATTCCTATAATACAGCTCTAATTTATGGCGCAAACGGAACTGGCGGAATTGTCGGTAATTTGGGAGGGAACTCAACAATTTCTCGAAGTTATAATATTGGCAAGGTGATGAATGGCAGTTATGTTGGCGGTCTGGCTGGTCGAGCTGGGGCGACCGATGTGACGGCGATTTTGGACAGTTTTTCGACTGGTACAATACCAGCAGTGACTTCGGGCAACGGCGCGATTATTGGTGTTGGCTTCAATGCTGATGCGACGATTGCTCGTTCCTATTATGATACATCGCGAAGTGGTCAGTCTGGGTGTGGCTACTACTATTACAATAACGAAAGTGGCGCTCATGTTGATCCTTTGCCCGGGACAACCTGTTCTGGGGTTAATGCAATTGTAGATGGAGTTTGGTCTGCCCCAAGTTATTTCAAGAATACTTCGAACGCTCATCCTTTTAAAAATGAATCAAACGAAGAAGTTTGGGATTTTTCTGGCAATGATAGTGTCTGGGTTACAACGACAGGCTACCCTGCCTTGCGTTCACTTTCTTTGAACACTACCATCGTGAATGATTCGCCCTCCCTTTTGGCTGCTCCGACCAATTTTGGATTAAGTGATTCTGGGACAGATTATATTTCACTTGATTGGAGTGCTCCAACACCATCAAATGATTATAGTGCGATTACGAATTACAATGTCCAATATAGAGAGACTGGGACAGATAGCTGGACTGACCACATCACTGGATGGACCGGTACAAGTGTGACAATCTCTGGTTTGAATAGCGGTACATTGTATGATTTTCAAGTTCAGGCTCTTAATGCCGCTGGGGGCGGTTCGTTTACCGATCCGTTGACATATACTACAAGTGCTCCACCGCTACCGGTTGTTCCAGCTGGAATTTATCATATCAAGACATGTCAGGAGCTCCAAGACATTACGAGTCTGGATAGTACTTACTATCTCGACAATTCAATCGATTGTTCAAATGTCAACGAAAGTGAGGGTTTCAATTCAATTGGTCAGGACGATGAAGATGGCTTTGTCGGAACATTTAATGGTCAAGGTTATTCGATCGAGGGCTTACTGACTAATGGACTCGAGGAATTTGATGTTGGTCTTTTCAGTGTGATAGGTGAATCTGGGGTGGTCAAGAATTTGAACATTATTGACGCAGATATTTCTGGTTACAATAATACTGGCACTTTGGCTGGAGAAAATTACGGCGAAGTTATAAATGTGTCAGGCTCCGGCACAATCTACGGCGAGGGGGAAATTGGCGGTTTGATTGGGGAAAATGACGGAACGATCAGAAATTCAAATTTTGTCGGTACCGTCATTGCGATAGACCATGACGCTGGAGGGTTGGCGGGCGACAACTATGGTGAAATTTACAATTCGTTTTCGGCAGGTCAAGTCTATAGCCCTAGTTGCGCTGGTGGCCTCGTTTGTTACAATAGCCAGTCGATCAATTCTTCCTACTCGAGTGCTGAGGCAATTTTGAGCGATGGCGGAATGGGTGCGTTTTATGGCGGTTTGGCTGGATATAATGACGGATCCGTTTATGATTCCTATTCTACCGGGGATGTTTCTGGCTCCTCAGATGTTGGTGGTTTTGTCGGTTACAATGAAGGCTGGATCGAAAAAGCCTATGCTGTCGGTCATGTTGTTGGTACTGGTTCTTTCATCGGTGGATTTGTCGGCCAAGACGATGATGGTGAAACATATTCCTTTTTCGACACCTCGACGACTGGCCAGTTAAGTGATGGAGTAAATGCAAGCGGACTCGCAACTTCGAGTACCGATATGAAGACGGAATCTACTTTTACTGAAGTTGGCTGGGATTTCAACGGGCTTTGGAAAATCGATGAGACAAATGGTGGCTATCCTCATTTGGTTTGGCAGGATATGCAGGGTGTCCAGAGTGTTGGTGATGCGACATTTGAAAGCGGCGGCACGACAGAATTTCCCTGGCTTATTTCCAATGTCAACGAGCTTGAATTTGCTAATTATAATTTGTCAGATAGCTACAAGCTTGGTGCTAGTTTCTCGGCTCTCGAAGCGGTAAATTGGAACGATGGTGATGGCTTTCTTCCGATCGGTTGGATAAATAGTGATGTTGGTTTCACCGGCGTATTTGATGGTGCTGGATATACAATAAGTGATCTTATTATCGATCTGGATGGTGGTGATGGTGTCGGACTTTTCTATTGGCTTGATGGTGGAGCAGTTGTTGAGAATCTTGGCTTGACGGATGTAAGTATTTATTCCGAATACAATGCTGCTGGTTTGGCAGGATATATTGAAAACGACAATGGGAGCGAAGCAGGAATTCATGTCAAAAATGTTCATGTGACTGGAAGCATTTCCGCAAGTGATCAGATAGCTGGTGGTTTGGCAGGGTATAACGATAGTGATATATCTGGCTGCTCGTTTGATGGCGAGGTTATCAGTCAATCTTATACAGGCGGTTTGATCGGTGAAAATTATGGCAATGTCAAAGACTCCTTCACTTCTGGTAGGGTCACCGGTAGCGATGAGGTTGGTGGACTGATTGGTGAAAATAATAGTGATATCGAAGCTTCGTATTCAAATGCTACCGTAGATATAAATGAAGATAGTGAAGGAACTAGTATTGGCGGACTAGTTGGTTGGAACGGGGGGAATATTTATGATTCATATGCTACCGGTAGTGTCACTGGAAACGATTATGTTGGCGGCCTCGTCGGCTATCATGAGGGAAATATCGAGAGGACATACGCAACTGGCCTGGTTGTGAGCAGTGGTAATTATGTTGGTGGGCTAATCGGTGAGGACGACGACGGTGATTCGTATTCTTTCTTCGATACGACAACAACTGGTCAGAGTGTAGATGGACCAGGGGCAGCTGGCGCACCAACATCGATTCAGGATATGAAAACTGACTCTACCTTCATTGAAGCTGGCTGGGACTTTAATGGACTATGGAAAATCGATGAGAAAAATGATGGATATCCTCACTTGGTTTGGCAAGATATGCAGGACGAAGAGGGGGTGAATGATACTCTCTTTAAAAGTGGTGGCACGACAGAATTTCCATGGATGATTTCCAATGTAAATGAACTTCAGTTTATGAATTATGCTCTGACTGATTCCTTCAAACTTGGAGAAGAAATTGAAGCTGCTGCGACTCAAGATTGGGAGTGGAGTGAGGGGAATACTGGCTTTTCACCGATTGCGGTAGATTCTGACGCGCCTTTCACAGGTACATTTGATGGTAACAGTTATTCAATTGATGATTTGTATATCAATTTTCCGAATTCACAACTTGTTGGGCTTTTTGCTCAAGGACAAAATGTGAATATCAAAAATTTAGAAATGAAGAATGCCTCGGTTTCAGGTGGGATCATTGTTGGTGCGCTGATTGGTATTGTTGGTGGGACAAGTCAAATTAGCAATATTAAAATTGATGCCGATGTTACGGGTTACGTTGCAGTTGGTGGTTTGGCTGGATATATTACAAATGATGATTCGTCTTGTGAAGTGGATTTAGACAAAATCGCAATTTCCGGTAGTGTTGTGGGCATTATTGAGGGCGATAGTGGTTTTTATATCGGTGGAATTGCTGGAATTGCCGCTACTATGGGTGTGATAAAATTGCAGGTTTCTGATTCATATTCGCAAGCAAGTGTATCTGGGACAGTTGATATTGGCGGTCTCTTCGGTATTTTGTCCTTGACTTCTGATTCTCATATTCAAAATAACTATTCGTCTGGTGATGTAAGTGGAAGTGAAGATATTGGAGGAATTGCTGGACATTTCCTGGGTGGGGTGTTCGAAAATAATTTTGCGGCAGGACGCGTTACTGCTTCGGATAGTTACGCCGGAGGTATATTTGGAGTGGTCGAAGATGAAAGTGATTTGGCGGTGATTTCCAATAATTATTACGACAATCAGGCTGGTGAAAATGTGGCTGACTGTGCTGGAAATGTAGCTGATTTTGAGGGAGGGATTGAAGGCTGCACTGCGGTAGATACAGCTCTTCTGCCGGTGGCAGATTATGGCAAAGGTAGCGATGTTCATGATAGCTCTCCCTTTGATCAATGGAATTTTGACGACACCTGGTTGGCCAATGATTCTGAATTTCCGACGCTGAACCAATTCCTTGATTTGTCAAATCCGGTAGTAAATATCACAGATACAATCGAAAGCTATCCTGGAAAAGATGTTGTGACTACCGCGACAGTTACGAATGCCATAAGCTATAGCTGGAGCAAACAATGGGGTAATTTCGGAAATGCGACATTTGATTCGGCTACTTCCAAAAACACCAAGGTTAGCTTCGATGATTATGGTGCGTATTTGCTTCGACTTGATGTTCGTGGCAGATTGGATAGCACTGCTCTGGGCTTCCAGGAAGTTCTGGTCCATCAATCTGGTGATATAAACGGTGATGGGGTTGTCGATGAGCTTGATTTTGCTGCGCTTTTGACGAATTGGGGGAGTACGACCAGTGAAATGGCCAACTTCAACAATGACAGTGTTGTCGATGAGCTTGATTTTGCCAAAATGCTGACTCATTGGGGAGTAGTCGAAGACTGGAGCAGTCGAAGCGAGATACCGATATAATTAATTATCTTTTTGGAGCGAATATATGAGAAATACATTTAATTATTTATCAGTTCTGGTCGGACTTTTCATGTCGATCGGGTTTGGACCGGTCATAGCCAGAGCATCAGCAGCAACAGGAACTATTGTCGCGTCGCCAGTCTCGGCAAGCCATCTGATTGGTGAGGAGTTCGATGTTGCGATTGTCGCCAATGGTGGTAATCAACATTTGAGTGTGGCCAGAGCTAATGTCGCCGTTAGCAATCTTACAGTCGTGAGTTTGAGTCTCAATCAAGATATTCAGTGGATTACAGTCGGAGGCTATACCATTCCATCCACAAGTCATCTAAATTTTGATGGTGGTATTACTGGGGCAGGTGTAAGCAGTTTGACAATGTACACAATGCGAGTTAGGGGAGTTGCCGCTGGAAATGCTTCGATCACTCTCTCGAATGGCCGTCTCGTTAGCTCGGACAGCGAAGACGTTCTTTCCGGAGTGACGAACGGGTCATACACTATCACGGCAGCGGCGAATACTGCTGATACAGTCAATCCGACAGTTGTAATTAATTCACCCAGCTTAAGCCAAACCATTTCTGGTACTACTGCAATAAGGGCAACTGCAAGCGATGATCGCTTATTATCGAAAGTAGCGCTCTCTCTAGATACAACTTTGCTCAGCTCCTGTACTAGCAGCCCCTGTGTTTTTTCGCTAGATACGACCAAATATAGCAACGGGACTCACTCTATCTATGCTGTTGCGACCGATGGAATCGGTAACCAGAAGACGGCTTCGATTGCTGTTACTATAAATAATCAGGCTGCGGCTGCTTCTGAGCCAGTCGTTACTTCTACTGATCAGAATGCGGATACGGCAATTCTGCTGAACAGTTTTCAGGATTTTCTAGCTCAACAAAATCAAACAGGGCAGGGAAAAGCTCTGGATCTTTCTCTGGATCAGGTCATTTATTTCGATGTAACCAAGTCAGATGCCACTATCGAGAGGCACTCCGCGACAGTCAAAGAGGTCGGCGATGGATATATTGTTGTGACTTTTGCTTCAACTCCTCAAAACATTCGGATGACAGTCGGACAGACTGTCCAAGTGGATGTGGACGGCGACGGCGCGAATGACATTGAGGCAACTCTCAATTCGATTACTAGCGGCAAAGCGAATATGACCTACCGTCAGCTGGTAAAGGCGGCACAATCTGAGATAACCGCGCCAGTAGAGTCAAAACCTGAAAAATCGAAAGCGATGTGGTATTATTGGATCGCTGGAGCATTTTTGATAATTGCTTTGTTGTTAGTTTATCTAAAACTAAGAGTCTCGAAAAATACTGACAAGGAGAAAAATGGCGAAATATGAGGCAAAAACAGGGGAGAATAAGTGCGTGTTTTGTGAGATTGTGGCTGGTCGAATTCCAGCGGCGATCTTCTGGCAAGATGATGAATTTATGGCGTTTCTTTCCATTGATCCGAATACGGAGGGGTTTTCTTGCGTTGTTCCGAAGGAGCATTTTGGCAGCGATGTCCTGAAAATGCCGGATATCAAATTGGAGAAATTTATTATTGCAGCCAAAAAGGTAGCAGGAGTTTTGGAAAATCACTTCGAGGATGTTGGTCGCGTCGGTTTGATTATGGAAGGGACAGGGATTGACCATGCTCATATCAAGTTGGTGCCGATGCATGGTACTGAATATATGAAGAGGGGTGAGTGGCAGCAGGTTCTCTCTGGCAAAGAATTTTGGTTTCCGAAATATGAAGGCTGGATTTGTTCTGGTGGCGGTCCGAAAGCTGATTTTAGTGAGTTGAACAATCTAGCAGAAGGGCTGAAGAAGTAGATAGTTTAACAGTGGTAAATATAGAAGGCGAGCCATGGATTATCGGAACACATATAATAGATACAGACGCCCGCCGCTATCACCGCCGGACTGGATTTTTGGTGTCGTTTGGCCGTTTCTCTACTTTCTGATTTTTGGCTCCTATGGTTTCGTTTTCCTGAAATGGTGGAGGGGGGAGATTGCTGGAATTTTGGTAATTCCATTCATCATTAACTTGATTGCAAATGGGCTCTTCACATATTTTCAATTCAAATTGAAGAATAATTTGTTGGCTGTGATCGATATTTTGATCGTGCTTGGTACTATCATCCTGACTATTGTCCTGGTATGGCCTCACTATCAAAATATCGCTTATCTCCAAATTCCATATCTTGTTTGGGTTGCTTTCGCAACTTACCTCCAGATCGGTGTCACAATTCTGAATCGGAAGGAAAAAAGAGGGGAATAAGGTTCTTTTCGCATTTGGTATTGATATTTTGATTAGAAATGTCATACTCAGTGATGAAATGGACTTCAAATTATTTCGATGGAGGATTTTTCGGAGGTGATTGTGATGCTTTTTGACTACTCTGAAGCATGTCGTTTGTTGGCTCAGCTGGCGAATTGTGATTGTGCTGATATGAAATGGAAGTTTTCCCATGGCTTGTTGTCGCAGTTTCCGGAACCTGAGAAGCAACTGTGTCGTTTGCTACTGACACAGACGATTGGCAAACGAATAGTCTCTGCTGGCGGCTTGTCGGAGGAAAATCTGCGTGAAATTATCAAAGATCAGCATGGTTATTTGCACTATCTGGATCGTACACAAATCATTGATCTTGAAGTTCGTGACATGCTCTGTCCTATCTGTGGGCAAGAGGGCGATTGCGAACACCACGGTGATGTAAGTTCCAGCAGCCAATATAGCGACGAATATGTCTTTGTCTGTGCTAATTGTGGCTATCGAAAAACCAAGTGGGTTGATGGGGGTGATAGCAGCTGGATGAATTGGTTCACTAACTGTCCATTTTGTTGCGAGGGCAAGCCCGAAACCAGAGAAATT
>JAPLVL010000001.1:0-80828 GCA_026397135.1 Candidatus Berkelbacteria bacterium | reverse complement strand
TTCCGCCACCCTTTTTCTAGAGGGTGGCTCTTTTTTGTGCACGAGAATATCACGCACTCAACTTTTCTTTCCTGATATTGATAAACCAGGATTGATAAAGATCATGAGAACAAATGATTATTTAACTAATCCACTCATCTTTATGAAACATAATTCCGTCAGGAGTGAAATATATGATTTGGCCCGTGCCAGCCAGAGGGGCGGCCTGAAAACCGTAATCATGAATAGTAAAATATTCCAAACATTGTCCGATTTCAACACTGTAAAGACAAATCTCATTGCCATTATTTTCGGTCAAAATATCTCTCAAATTTACATGTCCATATGAATTTGTTAATTTTTCAATCTTCGAAATGTCGGCGTTGCTGTTTTTGGTGCTATTTATTTCCTGATCCATCGCATCAAGAAATAATTTTGATTTTATTTTGTCATCCAGATTTTTTGTGTTTTCATCATACTTTTTCAAATAAAAATCATAACTTATAATTACCTTGGTGTCATCGATTTGAGTCGAATAGGTGACAGTTGGCTGAACTGGTAAGTGCTTCATCGTCTCGACTTTCGTTGTTTTGTCCCATTGACTAGCTTTAAAATCGGATCTGGTATGGCCAGAGTTCCAAAAACCATAAAATCTTAAGCCTAAAATGATTATGATTATCAAAATCAAAAAAACAGAAATCAAAATGTACATTTTTTCCATTCTTTCCTTTGTTATGCCTTGATTAAATTGTAACACATATTTTGCGATATAGTTAAATTTAAATCAAAAAGGAAAGTCATGTAGGTAAGTGCTATTGGTCTATATTTATTTCAGTAGTTGTGTTATAATTTGTGTATTGACGCAATGAGCGCCTTTTTTGATTCCATTATTAAAGCAAGAAGTATGAGCGAAGAAGTAATATTACGATTTGACGAAGTTAGCTTCGAATATCAGCACGACAAGCCGCTTTTGCACGAAGCGATTTTTTCGGTACGACGAAATTCCAAGATTACGCTGATGGGTCAAAACGGAGCGGGCAAAAGTTCTCTCTTCAATCTGATTACTGGAAATCTGAAACCGAAATCTGGTCGTATTTTGATCGCCAACGATATCAAAATTGCTACAGCCAAGCAGGTGGTGCCAAGAGAAGATTTGGAACTTTCTGTGCTTGAATATTTTGCCAAGGCTTTTGAGATTAGGTCAAATGATTTGCAGAGTAAGATCCACAAGGTTTTGGAGGCGGTAAATCTGGATGTGCCCCTCGATCGGATTGTGGGAAATCTCTCCGGTGGCCAGCAAGCCCGGCTTCTGCTCGCCTTTGCTCTGATTCAGAATTCTGATATTCTCCTCCTGGATGAGCCGACCAACAACCTCGATCAGGCAGGAATTGATCACCTCATTATGTTCCTGATTATGTACGACAAGACAGTGATTGTGATCTCACATGATGCCGACTTCCTGAATTGCTTCACTGAGGGTGTCATTTATCTAAATAATTTTACACACAAAATTGAATATTATCTCGGCGACTATTATTCCGTTGTCGAGGAGATTACTAAGCGGGTTGAGAGTGAAGAGCGCAAGAATGCACAGCTTCGAAAATCGATTCTCGATCGCAAAGAAAAAGCCAACTTCTTCTCGAACAAAGGCGGCAAGATGCGACAGTTGGCCAAGAAACTGAAGGAGGAGGCTGTAGAGATGGAGGAGGAAGTAATTGATGTCAGACACGAAGACAGAACTATTCGCGATTTTACTATTCCGGTCCAGGACATCATTGGGGATCTCGTCACGATCACGGGGCTGACCGCCTTCGTAAATCATGAGCCAAGAGTGCGTGAAATAGAGAAGATAATTCGCAAAAGGATGCATTTAATCGTGACTGGTCCAAATGGTATTGGCAAAAGCACTTTCTTGCGTTCGCTCGTTTCGGGTGAAAACAAATATGCCAAGATTCTAGACGAGGTGCGGGTTGGCTACTATAGCCAGGATTTTTCTAATCTCGATTTTGAACAAACAGTTTTCGATTCTCTTGATAGTGCCAGATTGGGCACGACTGATACTCAGACGATGCGTTCTATCGCAGCTGGTTTTCTGATCAGTGGTGACTTGATGGGGCGACTAGTTGGGGAACTCTCTGAGGGCCAGAAGGGATTGCTTTCATTTGCCAGACTTGTCCTAATGCAACCAGGACTTCTGATTCTCGATGAGCCGACAAATCATATCAATTTCCGTCATCTGCCAGTCATTGCCAAAGCGATCGACCAATACGGAGGCGCACTCATAATGGTTAGTCATATGCCAGACTTCGTCAGTCAGATCAGATTTGATGATGAGTTAGATTTGGGCAAAGTCTAATTTTTTGATTTAGATTTGTATTCTTCGAATATTGGATGTGCGGATGTGAAGGTCTTGTTTTGATAGCTGTAAATAGCAAACTCATCTCAATTTTTCTGTTGTGGGGGTCTGGTATTACTCGGAAAAAATCTGGTAAGATTAGTTTGCTGAAAATTATTAATGGAGAATATCCTATGTCTATTGTGGAAGAGTCAGAGTTCAAGGGAAACAAGATGATCGTGCTCAAAAACAGTGAGGAAGACCAATATCCTTTTCAATTCGGAGTGAAGAAAGCAAAACTTGTTTTGGAAAACATCGACGCAATCAAGAAATTTGTTGATAAATACGACAAATAGTATAAGTTAAATCTCATTGAAGGCAGTATTTTTTTCAATGTGATTATTACTTGGTTTTATCTCTGTCATCTCGAGCGGCAATAGCCAGTCGAGAGGTCTTGTGCTTGGAATGAGTTTTACATAACCTCTTGCAAGATTTCTCCAACCTCGATGGCAAATCGAGGGGTCGAAATGACAAGAAATAATAAAATATTTATTACCAACTAACTATTATTTTAACGTTTTCTTTTGGCTGTTTATCCATATGAATCAAGCAGAGGCGCTCAAAATTTTGAAATCAGGAGCCAATGTTTTCCTGACCGGGGAGCCGGGAAGTGGAAAGACATATACGATCAATCAGTATGTCTCGTATTTGCGTTCTCATGGGATCGAACCAGCTATCACAGCTTCGACTGGAATTGCAGCGACCCATATTGGCGGAACGACGATCCACTCTTGGAGTGGTATTGGAATTAGAAACAAATTTGAGTCAGGGGATTTGAAGGGCATTGCCGGCAATGATTATGTTCGGAAGAGAATTGGCAAGGCCTCAATCCTAATAATTGATGAAATCTCGATGCTATCGCCTAATACTTTGCAAATGGTTGAAGCGATTTGTCGCGAGGTCAAGAAAAATCCAAAACCATTTGGTGGGATGCAAGTTGTCTTGGTCGGCGATTTTTTCCAATTGCCTCCGGTCGTCACAAATTCGTCATCTGACTCTGCTCAAGCAGATTTGTTCGAAGAAGTCACGATGCGATTTGCTTATGAAACTTCTCTTTGGCAACAGGCTGAATTTGTGACTTGTTATATTACGGAACAATATCGTCAGGACGATGACAATTTGCTCGTGCTTTTGTCGAAGATTCGCGGAAACAATTTTGATGATATTTCGTTGGAGTTAATAGAGGGGCGGAAGGTTGATCTCTCCGATATTACGGGCTCAGAACCAAGACTTTATTCTCATAATATTGATGTTAATTTGATAAATGATCAGATGCTGGCCAAAATTCCAGGAGAAGTTCAATTTTTCCCGATGAAAACGAGGGGCCACGAGGCTTTGACTACTGTGATGAAGAAAGGTTGCCTCTCGCCGGAGAGATTATATTTGAAAATCGGGGCGGCGGTGATGTTTACGAAGAATAATCCGAAGGAGGGTTATGCTAACGGAACACTCGGTATGGTTGAAAATTTTGACATTGAGACGGAATTGCCGATTGTGAAGACGCGAGATGGCCGTAGAATTCTCGTCTCGGAGGCTGATTGGATGGTCGAAGAAGATGGGGTAGTCAAGGGTTTGCTCACTCAGCTGCCACTGCGTCTGGCTTGGGCTATCACTGTTCACAAAAGCCAGGGGATCAGTCTTGACGCGGCGGTGATCGATCTGTCAAAGGTTTTTGAATTCNNNNCTACGTCGCGCTTTCCCGTGTGAGACGACTTTCGGGAATTTATATTTTGGGCTGGAACGAGAAGGCTTTCTTGGTTGATCCTGAAGTTTTGAAAAAGGATGAGACTTTTCGCTTCGAGTCCACAAGTGCAGAGAGAGTTTTTGCCAAATTTTCAGACACGGAACTCCAGCAAATGTGGGATGATTTCATTCTCTCCCGTGGAGGTGAGCTTGAAGCTTCCGAAACGGTGAAGAAAGTGAAGAAAAAGAAAGTGGCAACGGCGGATGAGACACTAAGGCTCTGGAAGGAGGGAGGAAATATCGCAGAAATTGCCAAAACGCGAAAAATGAGCGAGAAAACAGTTGTTGGGCACATCGAAGATCTAGTAGCTGCCGGTAAAATTGGAAGAGGAGAGCTAATCAGAATTATCCCAGCCAAAATATTGCCGGATTTGGCCAAAATTACGGCTGCCTTCAAGAAATTAAATACCGACAATCTGTCGCCTGTTTTTCAGTTTTTTGGCGGCCGCTACTCCTATGAACAATTGCGATTGGCTCGGATGACAATCGGGAAAAAGTAGCTCTGCAATAAAATTTCATTTTTTATATATCCGTCATGGTGATCGGGCATTTTTTCAAAAGCTATGTTGACAAATTAATCAATAGTGATAAAATAATTTTAGTTTCTATACTTGACAAATCTGAGGTGTGGAAACAGAGGAGATAACTATGGTCTCTGACTCGGTCCCGTCTGAATCAATGATCTCTGACTCAGCTCCGTCTGCGTCGATGGTATCCGACATGCCCAACACTGGGCGTGCACATACTGATTGGCCGGAACATTCAAAGCATGGTCTCGCCGATGGTGGCGGAAACCATGATAATCATGTTCCGTCTAAGGTTGATCAAGCGCGCCAGTTACAAAGCGGCACTCAGAGGGTGCTTGCAAAAGACAACTATCACGGTCCAACGGGTGGCAATTTCAATGTTGGTCCTAAAGGTAGTCCAACCAATGAAGATTTAACTCACCCCAAAGGCCCTGCTGGCAGCCCTGCAGTTGTCTGATTTCAGGAACCTAGACAGATTCTGACTATTGCTAGGTGTATATCTTGCAGGCGAAAGGAAATAGTACTCCGCGATAATTTACATCAATTTGTTGAAACAAATCTTGAACGGGTAGCTCATCATGAGCTGCCCGTTTTCTAATTAATAAACACAAATAATGGCTCGATAAGTTTTTGAGGAATTTGGTTTTAATCTCTTGTATATAATCATCCTTTTGGAATATTGCGAAGAATTGATGTTAAACTTCATTTCTTTCTGTAATTGTGTTATAAAAAGATAAAGATATTGAAAGGAATAACATGTCACAAGAGCTCGGCGCGACCGAAAAAGAACTAATCGAAAACAGAATTGCAAAACTGCATCTTTTGGAAAACCTCGGTGTTTCTGCTTATCCTTCGAAGTCAGAGCGGGACACTCTTCTTGCCGAAGTGAGAGGACAGCAGGATGAGCTTGTCGAATCGAAAAAAGAAATTACAATTGCGGGGCGGATTATCGCCAAGCGCGGACATGGCAAACTTTTCTTCCTAGATATTGTCGATGAATCAGGGAAACTGCAAGCTGTTTTGCGGGCCGACCTTCTGGATGAGAAAAATTTTGAAATTGCGACTCTCATCGAAGTTGGTGACTTTTTGCAAATTTCCGGTACTATTTTCGTAACTAATGCCGGCGAGCTTTCGATCGAAGGCCATGGCGTTAAATTGCTAGCCAAAGCTACCAGGCCGTTGCCCGAGAAATGGTTTACAAAAAGGCCAAATTTTGGCAGTCAACTCGTAATTTCTTGACCGAAAAAGGTTTCTTGGAAGTTGAGACACCGGTACTAGAAAATTGTGCTGGCGGTGCTGACGCTAATCCCTTCATTACTCATCACAACGCCTTCGATATTGATGTTTTTCTCCGTATTTCGATGGGAGAACTCTGGCAGAAACGTTTGATGGTCGGCGGGTTTGAAAAAACCTTTGAGATCGGTCGACAGTTTCGAAACGAGGGAGTCTCGAGAGAGCATCTTCAAGATTATTCCCAAATGGAATTCTATTGGGCATATGCCAATTATGAGGACTCGATGAAATTGGTCGAGGAAATGTATAAATATATTACCAAGGAGACCTTCGGGACTTTGAAATTCAAAATAGGTGAGCATGATGTCGATTTGGAAAAAGACTGGGAGAAAATTGACTATACCAAGACGATCAAAGAACATTTCGATATAGATGTGCTCGAAGCTTCAGAGGAAGATTTGAAGTCTAAGCTGAGAGAATTAAATGTTAAATTCAGCCCGGCTGATCGCCGTGGTCGCTTGATCGATGCGATCTGGAAAGTTCTGCGCAAGAAGATTGCGGGGCCAGTCTTTCTGATCAATCATCCGGTTGAAGTTTCCCCACTAGCCAAGCGAAAAGCAGATGATCCACGTGTCGTCGAACGATTCCAGGTCATTTTGGCTGGTTCCGAGATGGGCAATGGCTACTCGGAGCTAAATGATCCGATCGACCAGGCCGATCGATTCAAGGAGCAGGCAAAACTGCGTGAAGCAGGAGATGCGGAGGCACAGATGCATGATCAGGAGTTCGTCGAGGCGCTCGAATATGGTATGCCCCCAACTTCCGGCTTTGGTTTCTCCGAAAGATTATTTTCATTTTTAGTCGATCTTCCCGCCCGTGAAGCCCAAATGTTCCCACTGATGAAACCGGAGAAATAGGAAGCAGATAAGTAAATATGTAAATCAGTGAATAAGTAACTTTGCTATTATTTATCAAGTCGAAGCCAGACTCTGAATTTTTCGCCAGCTGGCGGATTTGGATCCAAAAAAGAATTAAATAATTTCCGGAGCAAGTCCAGAGTGATAGAGGAAAAATATGCTTGATATTAGAAAATCGGGGACGCTTCCTAAAACGAAGCTGAAATGGCGACAAGATGGGAAAAACATTGAATAGAAATATGGAACAAGATCAAAACAGTTTAGCAATATTTGAGAATTTTAAGATCCGCAGGCTCTATGATGAGAAAAAAGAGGCGTGGTATTTTTCGGTGATTGATATCGTCGCGGCGTTGACTGAACAGCTGGATTTCAAGAAGGCCCAGAGCTATTGGACAACATTAAAGAATCGTCTGAAAAAGGAAGGAAGTCAGTTAGTCACAAATTGTGACAAACTGAAAATGATGTCTGCTGATGGCAAATTTTATAAAACCGATGTGGCGGATGTTGAGACGATTCTAAGACTGGTTCAATTAGTCCCGAGCAAGAAAGCCGAGCCGATCAAACTTTGGCTTGCAAAGGTTGGGTATGAAAGAATGCAGGAAATTACCTTTTCTGTCATTGCGAGGCCGCAGGCCGTGGCAATCTTATAAATGAAATTGGAACAATATTACTATGTTTATCTGATGACAAATCATACCAATACGGTAATTTATACTGGAGTAACAAATAACATTATCCGTAGAGTTTACGAACATAAAAACAAGGTTGTCGAAAGTTTCACCGGAAGATATAATGTAACGAAGCTAGTTTATTACGAATTATATAGCGATTCAAATTCTGCTATCAATCGAGAAAAACAAATTAAAGCAGGGTCAAGGCAGAAGAAAATCGATTTAATAACCAAGGATAATCCCAATTTTCTGGATTTGTATCAGGAAATTATTGGATAGATTGCCGCGCCTCCCACTCTGAGTGGGATGGCTCGCAATGACAAAATTAGAAAGTGACAGCGTTGCCAAGGATGCGAGGATTGCGCTTGAGCAAAAAACAGGGCAAAATGTAGTTACAGGAGAGAACTTTTTGCCTGCCACTAAAATTAAAAAACTATTAGGTGATAAGAAATAGTGAGCCAGCAAATAGGTAAAAATATTTTGTCATCCTGAGCTTGATTCAGGATCCAAAAAAGAATTAAATAATTTCCGGATTGAATCCGGAACGACAGAGGAAAAATATGCTTGATATTAAATTTATTCGTGAGAATGCGGAGCTGATTAGGGAAAATTGCAAGATTCGACTTTCTGATGTTGATATTGACCGTTTGCTTCTCCTCGACAAGAGCAAAAGGGAGCTGGAGGCAAAAATTGAAGATTTGAGGGCTCAACGCAACAAGGTTTCCAAGAACAAGCCGACGCCTGAAGAAATTGTGGAGATGAAACAAGTCGGGGCAGAAATTGCCGAGGCCGAAAAAAGTTTGCTTCCGTTTGAGGAAGAATTCACCGCATTGCTTTTTCAGGTGCCAAATTTGACTCACAAGTCGGTAAAGGTTAGTGATGACGAAGACGATAATCCGGTCGTAGAACAGAAATACAAGCCAACCAAATTTGAATTTAAGCCGCTTGATCATGTTCAGTTAGCGGAAAAGTTAGATCTAATCGATTTTGAACGAGCAGCAAAAGTCTCTGGTGCTAAATTTTATTATCTCAAAAATGAACTAGCTGTTCTCGAATTTGCTCTAATCCAGTATGCGCTGTCGGTGGCAACGAAACACGGTTTTACGCCTTTCACTACTCCTGATCTGGCCAAACGGGAAATTTTGGCTTGCATGGGTTTCAACCCACGGGGCGAAGCGACTCAGATTTATAACATTGAAAACTCTGATTTGAGTTTGATTGCTACTGCCGAAATCACGATGGGCGGTTATCACAAAGATGAGTTATTTAAAGCTGTTGAATTACCAAAGAAATATATAGCTGTCTCGCATTGTTTTCGTACAGAAGCTGGCAGTTACTCCAAATTTTCCAAAGGTACCTTCAGAGTTCATCAGTTTACGAAGATTGAAATGTTTCAGTATACGACGCCAGAAAATTCTGAAAAAGCTCACGATGAAATGTTGGTAATCGAAAAAGAATTGTTTGATGGTTTGAAAATTCCATATCGCGTCATTGATCATTGCACGGCGGACTTGGGTGCACCATCGATTCGCACCTTTGATTTGGAAGCCTGGATGCCAGGCAAGCCGAACAAAGACGGGAGCATGGGTGATTGGGCTGAAATTACATCTACTTCAAATTGTACTGATTATCAGTCCCGTGCTCTAAATATTAAATTTGTTGACGATTCTGGCAAAAAAGATTTTGTCCATATGCTTAACGGTACTGCAATTGCGAACAGCCGTGCTATAATTGCAATCATGGAAAACGGTCAGCAGTCTGACGGCTCGATTCAAATACCAGAGGTTCTGCAGAAATATACCGGATTTTCGGAAATTAGAAGATAAATAGTTGCAAGTATGCAGGTAAGCAGGTGAGCAAGTCAGCTTTTAAACGATATGAAAAAATGCCCGTCTCGGGCATTTTTTCATATATCCAGTTGTATTGGTCTAGAGTTGATCGATTTTGCTTTTCAGCCCAGAGACATCGATTTTTTTGATGTATTCTTCTTTCTTTTCCTCTAATTCTTTCAGAGAAGCAACAATCTCTTGGAGTGAGGAGAGGTAGCGAGTATTAATTTCGTTGGCCATTGTCATGTATTCCATTACTGCTTCGACATATGCCTCTCCCTTCTCTGCATCGCTCAAATCCTGAGCCAAATATTGATCGAGAACTTGACGGGCTTCACCGTATTTTTCATCTTCGAAAAGTGATTTTAGGAGATCCTTATCTAAATCTTTCATCTTGAATCCTTGTCTAATAGTTATTTTTTATTTTGGCCAGGACGCGATTTAGGAATAGCTGTTTCGGTCGATCAGTCTCGGTGTTCAGTCGATCGGTCAGGGTTGAGCGGATCAATTTCAGTGCTTCCTTGCTCTTGGCCTCGTCTTTTGGCAAGGCACTTTCGATTGTCTGCCAGGTTTTGTCGATGCTACGGCCAACATTGCTTGGGTCAACAGCTTTGACTTCGTTGGTAATAGCTGTATTTAGAACATTGATCAGTTCGTCAGATAGAGCTTTGGCTTCAGGATCGGTCGAAATTTCGCCGAAATATTTGCTGCCAGACCAGAGAGAATAATCGGCCTGCAATTTGGCATATTCACCCAATCCAATTTGGTCTTCGCCACCGTATTTACTGCCCTGTGAAGCGAGCTTGCCAACTGACTTTTCTAGTCTGTCTTTGGCAGCTTTGAGCATGCACTCTTTCACATCTTTCAGCATGTCGGCATCCTTGAGTAGCCCGTTTTCCAATTTCTGAATTGTTGTCTCAAGCGAGGCTTTTTCGACTTCGGCATTAGTTAAGTTGACTAATTTGCCATCAATTTCTGCTAGTTTTTGGGTCAATTCCGGGAGGCGGGCAGCCAAATTCGATTCACCGATGCGAGATTCCAACTCGAAATCAGTTTGGGAATGATAGCCTTTCCCGGTGAAAACATTGCCAAGCCTTTTTAGATTGTTCCAAATATTGGAGTTGTTGTGGAGTTGTTCGGCTGTAAAGGCAGCTTGCTCGGCTTGAGCTTGGCCTAAATTTAGAGCAGTTTCGGTCCGGACTTGATTTAGGGCTGCTTTGTCGCCAAATTGAGCAATTTCATGTTCTTTCTTGGCTATTTCAACTGTCGTTTCCTGATATTCTCGAATCTTCTTGATATATTTGCCGACAGAGGGCAGGCTTCCTTCGCCTTTTCGAGCAAAAACTCTTTGATTTGTTTCTTGGCATCGTTGCTGACTTCATTTAGGTTCAAACCTTCGAACAATCGATTCTGCAAGATCTCGGTGATTTGGTCAGAAGTACTCTCAATCTGGTCGTAAACCTCGATAAACTTCAGAATTCTCTCATCCTTGAGCGAAGTTAGATCGAGTGAACCTTTCTCAGCACCTGTCAGAAAATCAACAAATTTGGAATCACCCATGTGTTCATCAATCAGGTCTTGTTGGGCTGCCTTTTCTTCTTCTGGTGATGCGCTTGTGCCTTCGGCCATAATTCTCCTTTCATAATAAAATCTTCCCCTTCCATCATTATTGAAGAGTAATAGCAAGAGTGCAAGCTGTAAGCTGTGGATAAGTGTCGAGATCAGCTATTGACAAAGAATACCCAATAATTTATAGTATTAATCAATAACTTGGGAAACCAAGAGAAATATAATTCGAAAAAATGATTATCGTTTGTCACAAAATTGAAATGCTTTCTCGCCAGACCGGCACTAACTACAATCCGGCCAATTTTGCGATAGACAATCAGGACATTTTTTTGAATATAAATAACTAGAATTAATTTCTCTACAATATTGAAGAAAGCGTCCTGAATATTTCAGGACGCTTTTTGGAAATAGCGGCAAATTCATTTCCAGCACATTAAAAAGGGGTGAACTGTGAGTACACGGTTAACTATCCTCTACGTCACCATGTTGGTAATTCTTCGTTTTTCGATGAATTTTATCAACGCTACCTATGTTCTGTTTCTGCTTGCCCACGGGCAAAACTATTTGGATTGCGGGTTGATCAACTCGATCTTCTTCGCTACCCAATTTGTTTTTGAGATCCCGACGGGTATCTTTGCTGATGTTTTCGGACGTCGCAATTCATACCTCTTGGCCTGCTTCTTCCGTGTGGTCGATCCTTTTGTCTATGCCGTATCGACTACATTTGGCGGGTTCGCTCTTGCAGAGGTAATTGCGGCACTGGGCCGAACATGTGAGAACGGGGCTTTTACTGCCTGGTTCAAGGACAGCATGATTCATCATGGGTTTCGCGATGATGACGACAGATTTTTGAAAATCTTCGCGATGGCAAATCAAGCCGGGCTCATCGCCGGAATGCTGGCAACCGTGATTGGGGCGTACGCCGCTACTCTGAACGATTCTTTCCCCTGGATTTTTTCCGGGGTTGCTGCCGCGATCAATTTTGCTTTTGCCTTTTCCTTCATGAAAGAGGATTATCGGCCCAAGCAACATTCGTTCGATTGGCGCAAGAAGATTAGTGAAGGTATCGCGACTATGAAGCGGAGCGTTGTTTATTCGGTCAAAGATGAGAAAGTTTTCTTTCTTATCTTGGCCGGAGCGGCACTCTCATTCGCAGTCCAGGGTATCAACATGCAATCGATGCCGTTTTACAAATGGCTTTTACATGGAAACCTTGTTTATCTCGGCTGGATTTCAGCCGCGATCAAGATCTCGGTTCTCGTGGGGAGTGGTTTGGCCAGTTATCTGGTTTTGAAAATGAAGTCAGAGCGCGGAGCACTTCTGCTCTGTTTGCTTGGTACTGGCGTTTTCATCGTGCTTTCTGGTTTCGTGCCAATCTTGGGCACGTCCCTGCTCTTCTTCTACTCTCACGAAATTTTTCGTGGAGCACATGACCCGATTCGCTTGGACTATTTACACAAGGATATTCCAAGCCGTGATCGGGCAACGATTGATTCTTGCAGCTCAACCTCGGGTCACTTGGCAGCTGTGATTGGCCTAATCGTCAGCGGTTGGTTGGCGGACACCTTCTCGATCGGAACTTCTTGGCTCTGGTCTGGTATAATTCTGATCTTGGCGGTATGGCTACTTTGGTGCTGGCAGGCGAGGAAATCTCGCATTTCCTAACCTGATCCGCTGGTTCGCTTTCTCTGGGGCAAAGTAATTTCTTTGCCCCTAATTTTTTTCAAAAGAAGAATTGTGATATATTGTAATTGAATAAATATAAATCGTAGACTACACTTTAGCGTGTTGGGAAAAAGGCTTGCTTGATTGAAATATTTTCTCCCGACAAACTAAAGTTTGCTCTCCGGTGCAGAAGTTGAGTGGAGGAAAATGGTGCAAAAGAAAAGCGACGAAGAAGTTTTCAATGAGTTAAACAAAATTATGACGGAGGTGGTGGCTGACCAGGAAGATTTGCGTCGGACGCAAACCAAGTATTTTAGTGAATTTCAGGGCAAAGTCGATAGCAAAAAAATTTCAAATATTAAACAAGAAATCGAGGGTTTATGAGTGATATGGATATCGAAAAGTATCGTCCGGACAATGGCCAGAGGATCGAAAATGATGTCAGAAAACCAGATGATCCTTCGCAACATGTTGACGGTTTGGCCGAAAAGGCAAATGCTGGGTTCGGAAACTTGACACAGTTAGAACAGAAGCTCGACAAAGCAGTTGACCTCTCGGCGACTGAAAATCCGGCCGAGGCGACTATTTATGAAAGCACATTGGCAGAGAGAAACAGAGAATCGATCGGACAACGACTCGAGGCGATTTCAACATTAGCTCAACTGGAGCCTCAGGCGGGACCGGAGGCTCTAGAGTCGATCAACAAAGTTCGCGAAATAATTATCAAAGATGCGGTGCGTTTGGGGGCGAACGAGGAGCAGATCAAGGCTGCTTGGGCAGGGCAAGTCGTAGAAATGGGTCCAAACAAGGAAATTGAAAAAGCCCCGAATTCAGCGATACGGGAAAATCCAATCGGTATGGTTTCGCCGGATGCAGACCGAGTCGTCGATGATGAAGAGAAGGGTAGGAAAATGCTAAGCCAGGTTGAGGAACAGAAACAGCAAATTGAGAGCGCGATGAATCAGTTCGAAGCCAAGGTCAAAGATTTGCAAAATTGGTTTTTGGACGCAAATCGCCGTGAGGTTGAAATTAAACAAAAACCGGAAAATATGCGGACTGACGAAGAGAAAATGATTCTGACAATGATGCCAGCTTTTCGTACACTTGAAGCTGGGTATAAATATGATCGCGACAAGATGGCGAAAGGATTACTTGGCAAGCTTGAATATTATCAGAAGGTGACAGGAACTTCGACATTTGGGGAAGTTAACGATCAGGACAAAAATTTCTCGCTTGAAATGATAAACAAAGCTAGAGCAACTGAACCAGATGGTCAAGAAAACCCATTTGGCGCCAGTCTGATTCGCTTGCGATCAAAACAGACGCCAGAGGGTGTCGGCAAAGAAATTCAAAATAATGATTTCAGGCCAGAGGTATCGGTCGCGGCCATGATTAAATATTTTACAGTCAAAGCCCAGGTCAGACCGATCGAATATTAAGCAACTTATACCAAACACTCGTAGCTCAAACTTTAGTTTGATAATCGTTGAGGTAGTTCATATTCTGTGGTGTAGTATGCAAAGTGAATTAAGCAGTTTTGGAGGAGGGTAAATGGCAATATTGGAACTCGGTGGCAATGGGCTTGAAATTGACGAGGCAAATAGAGAGAAATCAAGCGAGGCGGTTGCAGCACCAGAAACACCACGAGACAGAGCTGTGGCCTTGACTGAGCAGGCAAGAGACCATGTTGCCAAAGTCGGACAGCTTTGGACACGGTATCAAGAGCTGAAAAAGACAAACGAAACTGATCATCCGGTCGAAGTTAATGAGCTAAGCCGCGAGGCTGCGATACGGACAGCTGAATCAAAAGCGAAGAGGTTGAAGTCGCTTGGAGATGTCAGAACATTGAGGAATGAAGCAAATCCCGGGCCGGCTTCGGAAGCGACAATGAAGGCAGAAGAGGCAATAGCTTCGGAAGCGACAAAATTGGGCGCCAAGCCGGAGGAAATGCATAAAACCGGAGGTACTGCCTTGACATGAATTTTAGATCAGAAAAGCGGAAATTCATTCATCGGTTTAGCATTTGCATAATTACAGCTCAAAATTTGACACTTTGGTGTACAATATAGGAAGGAAGCATTAAATTGGTTGATGCGATGGAGCTGTCCACCGATCGGCCAGGAAGGAGAGCAATATGAAAATCGAATTCCACACAAAGGAGATCGTGCTGTCGGCACGCGACAAGTCCCTGATGGAGAGAAAGCTGAGGAAACTAAAACGCTATCTCAAGGACGAACCAATGTTGATTGATGTTTTCTTGCGAGACGAAACGAGTGCGGAAAAGGGCGGGGTTGACCAAGCAGTTGAAATATCGACTAACTTTGGCAAGGAAAAAATATTTGTTCGTGAGGTTGATGACCGATTGATGCGAGCCTTTGCCTATGCTTACAAAGGCATTGAGCGAAACTTGAGCCGATTTCATCGCAAGAGGATCAAAGAAGCTCAGAAATTTGATGAAAATAAATTGGCAAAAATATTGCGGAAATTGAGGATTGGCGGGGCTGAGGAAATCTAGGAGTACATTGTGCTCTTGCAAAAGCTGTAAATTAGACTAAAATAGATTTGGTACTTTGCTAGTGCCATTGTTGTGTATCGATATTTATATGCCGCACCTATGCGGTCAAATAAAGGAAAAAATGGGTTTAATTGATAAATTTTACAATCCGAGCAAAAGAGTGATTGGCGCTTTGGAGCGTCAGGTTAGGGAAATCAGTGATTTCGAAAAGGAGGTCAGTAATCTCTCTGGCGAGGAGTTGAAACAGAAGACGACTGAGTTTCGGAATCGAATCAAAGACAGAGAATCAGAGATTTCCGAAGACGAGATACTTGAGCAGATCGCGCCTGAGGCCTTTGCTGTATTGCGAGAAGCGATGAAGCGTGTCTGGGGAGAGCGCCATTTTGACGTACAAATAATTGGTGGCCTCGTGCTTCACCAAGGCAAAATCGCCGAGATGAAAACTGGTGAAGGTAAGACAATCGTAGCGACACTCCCTCTATATTTAAATTCATTAGCCGGTCGCGGCGCTCACTTGGTAACGGTAAATGATTATCTCTCGAAACATCAGGGCGAGGGAATGGGACAAGTTTTTGACTTTTTGGGACTTTCGACTGGTATCATTCAGAGCAATCAAGAGACTTATCGTTTCAAAAAAAGCCATGATTACAAACACTATTCGGAGTGTGAGGGATTGAACCTGGAACCATGTAGTCGGCGCGATGCATATCATGCTGACATTACTTATGGTACAAACAACGAATTTGGGTTCGACTATTTGCGCGATAATATGGCGCCAAATCTAGAACTTTGCGTCCAGCGGGAGCTATATTTTGCAATTGTTGATGAGGTGGACTCGATATTGATTGACGAAGCCAGGACGCCGCTTATTATTTCAGCTCCGGCTGAAGAATCGGGCGGGATGTATCAACAATTTGCCGCCTTGGTTCCTCGGCTTACTGAAACAGATGATTATGTTATTGACGAGAAGGAAAAGACTGTCACACTGACCGATAAAGGAATTCACGAGATGGAGAAAATGCTCCATATCGACAATATTTACGAAGTTGGTGGTATTACGATGGTTCACCATCTAGAACAGGCACTTAAGGCGCATGCTCTTTTCCAGAAAGATCGAGATTATGTAGTCCAGGACGGCGAAATAATGATTGTAGATGAGTTTACAGGACGGTTGATGGTTGGCCGCCGGTATTCTGAAGGTCTGCACCAAGCGATTGAGGCGAAGGAAAATGTTGAAGTCAAAAATGAGTCACAAACCTTGGCCACGATTTCGTTCCAAAATCTTTTCCGGATGTATAAGAAATTGTCAGGTATGACCGGTACTGCCGCGACCGAAGCGGAGGAATTTTTCAAAATTTATAAGCTTGATGTTGTTGAAATTCCAACAAACAAACCGGTTGCTCGGCTTGATGTTCCCGATCGGATCTACAAAACTGAGGAAGCGAAAATTACTGCTATTACCGAAGATGTTCGAATACGCCACGACAAGGGCCAACCGATTTTGATTGGTACTGTTTCTGTGTCCAAGAATGAAATTCTGTCAAAAGCTCTGAAGAGAGCTGGGATAAAACATGAGGTATTGAACGCGAAGAATCATGAACGCGAAGCAAAAATAATCTCCAAGGCCGGTTTGGTTGGTGCTGTCACGGTAGCGACTAATATGGCTGGTCGTGGTACTGATATTAAACTTGGTGAAGGGGTGCGGGAATTGGGTGGTCTGCATGTGCTTGGAACTGAGCGACACGAAGCGCGTCGTATTGATAATCAGTTGCGCGGTCGTTCTGGTCGCCAAGGTGACGCCGGCTCATCTCAGTTTTTTGTTTCGATGGATGACGATTTGATGCGGATTTTTGGTGGTGATCGGCTAAAGAATATTATGAACTCTCTGGGTCTGCCCGATGAGATGCCGATTGAAAATCGGATGATCTCCAACTCGATTGAATCGGCACAGAAGAGGGTTGAAGGATACAATTTTGATATCCGCAAACATCTGGTTGAGTATGATGATGTGATGAATAAGCACCGTGAGGTTATTTACCGAAAACGCCGTCGAGTATTAGAATCTGAAAGCAAATCCATTCGACAAGAGGAGGACGGGAAGTCGGAAGTCAGAAGTCAGGACTCAGAAGCCAGAAGCCAAGACTCAGAAGCCAGAAGTCAGGAGTCAGAAGTCAGGAGTGAGGAAGAAGAGTTTTCGCTGAAGGATGAGATTTTGGAGATATTGGAAGAGGAAATTGAAAAAATCTGCAATCTCTATATCGAAGATCAGGATAAATTGAGAATGGAACTCAAAGCGATTTTCGGCGAGATTATCCTGCCTTCACTTGATATTGTCGAATTGAAACAATTTGTAAGAAAAATTTATGATGATCGAGAGCAAAAGTACGGATCAAATGTCACCAGAGAGGTTGAAAAGATGGTTTATCTTCGGACAATCGATATGCTCTGGATTGAACACCTGACAACGATGGATGAATTGCGTACCGGAATTGGCTTGCAGGGTTACGGTCAGCGTGATCCATTGGTTGAGTACAAACAGGAAGCGTACCGACTTTTTGAGGCGCTTTTACAGAATATTGAAGCTATGGTTGCCCGCACAATCTTCAAAATTGAAATAAAGATAAACAATCAGGCACCGAAGCCAGTTTCTGAAGAATCAAAACCTCTTCTTTATTCTGAACCAGTGGTTGATAAAGTTGGCGGATTTGACAAAGAAAAAGAAGATTTAGCAATGGCACAGAAGATGATGGCTGAATCTAATACAAACAGGGCTGATAGCGAAAGCGTAATGTTGTCGCAAAAGAAGACTGTCTTCGATCGGATGAAAGAATCGGCGGCGACTGGCCCTGCTTCACAGGTGAAACACGTGGCCAAACCGGGCCGCAATGATCCTTGTCCATGTGGAAGCGGCAAGAAATACAAGAAATGCTGTGGAAAATAATTTGTTTTGGGTGGATCTGTTTGCTGGTAGATTGAGCTAATTACTGGAATGAATTATAATAGAGCTAATATCAATTTTGGAGGGTAAATTTGGCAACAAAAAGCAAAGTTTTATTAGTTATAATGGATGGCTGGGGTCTTTCGCCAACCGAGAAGGGGAATGCCCCTTTTTTGGCAAAGACGCCGACTCTTGATTATATTTACGAAGAATACCCCAAGACCTCGATATCGGCTTCTGGAATAGAAGTCGGATTGAGCGTGGGCGAGCCGGGAAACTCTGAAGTTGGCCATATGAGCATTGGACTTGGCCGAGTCGTTTGGGAGAATTTGCCAAGAATTGATCAATCGATCAGTAGCCAGGATTTTTTCAAAAACGAGGATTTAATCTCACTGTATGATAATTTAATCAAACAAGACAAAACCTTGCATCTGATTGGACTCGTCTCTGACGGTGGTGTTCACTCTCATTTCCGTCACCTGGTCGCTTTCTTGGAAATGGCCAAGATGAAAGGATTGAAAAAAGTAATCGTTCATTTCATCTCGGATGGGCGGGACACTGCTCCGAGCAAAGCTTTGGAATTTGTCCGTCAGTTAGAATCAGCTTTTAAATTTTTCAAATTTGGAAGAATTGCAACCATTGTCGGGCGTTATTTTGCGATGGATCGTGACAAAAACTGGGATCGTGAATCTCAGGCCTTTGATCTCTTCGTTAATAATGTCGGTGCTCATTATCTGAAAGCGGAAGAGGCGATCTTGGACAGCTACAAACATGACACTTCGGATGAGTTTATTAAGCCGGCTGTGATTGGGGAAGGTGGCAAAATCGAATCAGGGGATGGGGTAATTTTGTTTAACCACAGAAGCGATCGTATGAGACAATTACTCTCCCTCTTTGAGGGTGGACAGAGAAAGTGGAAACCACCCACCAAATTACAGCTTCTCTCGATGACGCAATACCAGAAAGAGCAAAAGACTAAAATATTGTTTCCGTCGATCAATATGGCAAATACGGTTTCGGAGATGATTTCCAAAGCGAAAAGGACGCAATTTCATACTGCTGAGACAGAGAAATTTGCTCATGTGACCTACTTCTTCAAGGCTGGTTCTGAGAAAGTGCTTCATGGAGAGAAAGACCAAATAGTGCCCTCGAAGAAAGTACCTACCTATGACAAATTGCCTGAAATGTCTGCCTTTGAAGTCAGGGACAAAGTAATATATTCCCTGAATAAAAAGTATGATTTTGTAGTTGTTAACTTCGCGAACGGCGATATGGTAGGACATACCGGAGTTATACCAGCAGCGATAAAAGCTTGTGAGACTGTTGATAATTGTCTCGGAGAAATCTTGAAAATCGCAGCAGCCCAGGAATACCGAGTATTTGTGACGGCTGATCATGGTAATTGTGAGACAATGATAAACGATGAGACAGGTGAAGTTGACAAGGAGCACACTACCAATCCCGTACCGTTCGTTTATCTTAACTTCGAGAAACATCCTTTTGCGCCAGAAACGGGCAAAGTGATTTCAAAGGATTATTATTTGCAATATGCGACCAGTATCCCTATCGGTGTTTTGGCTGATGTTGCACCGTCGATTTTGGCAAACATGGGAATCAAAAAACCAGCCGAGATGTCGGGGATAGATTTGAGTGTTGCGATGTTGTAAAATGGAGATAAGGACAGATTATACAAATCAAACGAAAGAGAGAATTCCCGTCTACTTGCGTTATTCGTAGGATTTGCTATCTGTGGTTAAGACGATGAAGGAACTTATGGATTTGGACCTGAAACAAAAATTGAAGAAGGAAAAATCACCAGCAGAACCAGCCGAGAAGACAGTCTCGGCAGAGTCTGATGATATTGTGATTCAGTTTGATGATGTTTCGAAAATTTATCCAGGAGATATTCGGGCCGTCGTGGAAGTCAATTTGAAAATCAAGATTGGGGAATTCATCTCACTTGTTGGTCCGTCCGGTGCTGGCAAATCAACGCTGATCAAACTTTTGACTTGCGAGGAGAGACCGACGAGTGGAAGAGTGTCGGTTGCAGGCAGAGATATTTCGCAATTGCAGAAGAAAGAATTGCCATTTTATCGTCGTAAGGTGGGGATAATTTTTCAGGAATTTAGACTCTTGGCCAAGAAAACAGTCTATGAAAATGTTGCTTACGCTCTCGAAGTTTCTGACTCCAGCAACGAAGAAATTCACGAAAAGGTGCCAAAGATCATTGATCTGGTTGGTTTGACCAATCGGACGAATGCTTTGTCTGAGGAGTTGTCGGGTGGAGAAAAACAGCGAGTTTCGATAGCTCGTGCGCTTGTTCACAACCCAAAACTTCTGATTGCTGATGAGCCGACCGGAAATCTTGATCCTGTCTCAACCTGGGAAATTATCGAATTGCTTTTCAAAATCAACAAGCAGGGCACAATCGTGCTTCTCGCAACTCATGACCGCGAAGTAGTTGATGCGCTAGAAAAACGGGTGGTGACGATGCGAGAGGGGCGAGTTGTTTCCGATCAGGCGAAGGGAAAATATCTTTTATAAGGATTAAGGGTTCAGGATTAAGGATTCAGTATTAAGCATTAAGCAAGTAGGCGGCTAGTAATAAATAGTATGAATTATTTTACTTCAATTTATCGAATATTTAAGATGGCGGTTATTTCGCTCTGGCGAAACCGCTGGCTTTCGCTTGCCGCAATTTTGGTCATGGTACTGACACTTTTCACCATCTCCTTCTTTGGTAGTCTCCTGGTGGTGATAAATCAGGCGACAGACTCACTGCACGACAAGGTTGATATTGCTGTTTTTTTCAACGATGACGCATCAAAAGATCAAATTTATGCAATGCAAAATCAGTTGGCTGGCCGTTCCGACGTAAAACAGGTGACATATGTATCTAAGGACGAGGCTTTGGCACGCTGGAGATCGCAAAATCAAAACAATGACAAAGTCCGCGATATTATCAATGAAACTTACAACCCCTTGCCAATCAGTCTGGAAATCAAAGGAAATCGTCCGGAGGATCTGGAGCCAATCTACAATTTTGTCAACGGCGATGACTATAAGCCAATGATCAGGGAAATCAGTTATGTTAAGAACAAGATAATCATTGATCGTCTGATTGCGATCACTTCGTTGGTGAAAAAAATCGGTTGGATTTTGTCTGCTTTATTTACGCTGATTTCAATTTTGATAATTTACAACACGATTCGCTTGACAATTTATGCTAGACAAGACGAAATAGGAATCATGAGACTTGTTGGTGCTTCGGATTGGTATGTCCAAGGACCGTTTTTCATCGAGGGCGTTGCCTATGGGCTGATTGCTGCGATTGGCGGTTCAGTCTTGCTCTATCTGGCATTTCGATTAACCTTTCCAACAGTAGTAAATTATTTGGGAGTTGGAGGAGCGCTTTCTCTCTTCTCAGGCCTGAAATTTTGGTATCTGATTTTTGCTCAGGTGATTGCAGGTTCGATTCTCGGGACAGTCTGCTCACTTTTTGCTGTCAAAAAGTATCTTAGATGAAAAACAAATTTTCAAAATTTTGTATGCGGTTGGCCATATTTTTGGCGGTGTTTGTAATAGTATTGGCTCCGCTCGATTTGACATACGCCGATACTTTGACCGATTTGCAAAACCAGTTGAAAGTTTTGATGAACCAGAAAAAGCAAAATACTCAAGCAATTACAGCCAAACAGCAGCAAATCAATGATTTGAAACAACAGATTGATTATGTTGCTGGGCAAATCAATACCACTACGAGTGCAATATCTTCAACTGATAGTGAAATCACCAAAACGACGCAGAATGTTGCCGATTTGCAAACTCAGATCGACAAAGCACAAGCTGATATCGACGCCGAACAGGCGCTCATGAGCAAGATTATTGCCTCGTGGTACACTGAGGGTGAAAGTGGTCTCTTGCAGCTTGTCTTGGGTTCGGATAATATTTCAGAGGCGATTACAAAGGAACAATATTTTGATTCCGTCCGTCAGCAAGTCGAAGTGGAAATCGATAAAATCAATACACTCAAGACTGATTTGGCGACTCAGAAAAGTCAAATGGATCAGAAACTAACTGAACTGTCGGACCTGAAAAACTCGCAGGTTGATCAAAAGAATTATTTGCAAAGTCGAAAAACTATGAAAGACCGGCTCCTGACTGATACAGCAAGCGCGGTTACTGATCTGCAGTCAGAACAGGCCAAGGCCGATGCACTTATTTCTGATCTGTCATCAAGAATTACGAAAATTCAGAAGGCTTCTGTTGGAACCGCGGGTGACCTGGTTTCTGGTGTTCCTGAATCATGGTATTATCAGCAAGGATATGGTGGCGGTCAGCCCTGGAGCGACTACAAGATGGGCTATTATGCCACAATCGGATCATATGGATGTTTGCTAACTTCACTAACTATGATTGCTGATTATTATGGCGCTCACTATACTCCAGCGACAGCGGCTGATAATTCCAGCTTTGTTCACACTTGGGGTTCGAGTGATGGAGCGCTTATCAGTACTTCGATAGTGAATGATAGTGGATCGAGACGAATTGATTGGAATGTAGTTGATAGCGAGCTGGCAAGTGGCCATCCGGTCGTCTTGGGTGTTTCGCTTAATGGAGTTGATATGGGTAATTCCTATGGTGTCTCACATTTTGTGGTCGTGACCGATAAACTGAGTAATGGTAAATATGTGATGCAAGATCCGCTCGGAACCAACCGTGGTTATAATAAGAGCTGGGTTCAGGCGATGAGAATTATTAGATCGAATTAGATAGTTTACAGGTAAGCAAGTGAGCAGGTGAGCAAGCTCGCCTCGCCTTGAACTTGGGCAGGGCAAACAAGTTGAGTGGTAAATATTAAATGGGAAATTTGATGAAGAAATTGAAGAAAAACTGGATTAAGGCTCTTTGTGTTTTTGTTGTTTTGGCCGCAATGCTTTATGGTTCGTTCGCATATGGTTATTCAAATGGCCAAAAGGGGACACCGGTAATTGGTTTTACAAAACAGGCGAATATAGTCAATACAGAAGTCGGCAAGCCAGCCAGTGTCGATTTCTCTCTCTTTTGGGATGCTTGGAATAAACTGAAAGAAAAATCAGTTGCCGCTACTGACAATCAAAAAATGCTTTATGGTGCCATCTCTGGCATGATGAATTCGATAAATGATCCATACACTGTCTTTTTCACTCCTGAGGACAACAAACGATTCAAAGAAGATATTGGTGGTCAGTTTGTCGGGATCGGAGTTGAACTTGTCGAAAAAAGCGGTTATCCGACGGTAGTAGCGCCATTGTCCAAGACTCCTGCTGAAACAGCCGGTATCAAGGCGGGCGATATTATCTTGCAAGTCGATGGCAAGAAGACCTCAGAGATGGGTTTCAATGAAATTATTGACAATATTCGTGGGGACAAGGGTACTACTGTCAAATTGCAAATTTCGCGAGAGGGGAGCGACAAACCGCTGGAAATTTCAGTGGTACGTGATACAATAGTAGTGAAGAGTGTGGAATGGGAAACGAAGACCGATAATGGCAAGAAATACGATTATGTCAAGGTTCGCCAATTTGGCGACGATACGTCTTCCCTCTTTTCGGATTTCGCTGATCAGGTTGCGAAAGATAAGCCGGATGGCATTATTATTGACCTGCGTGATAATCCAGGGGGGTATCTAGAGACAGCAGTTGATCTTTCGAGCTACTTTGTCGATGGTGTCGTAGTGAGCGAAAAGGGAAAGGATATCAACAAAGACTACAGTACTGTTCATTCTGCAACTTTGAAAAACTACAAAACTACGATTCTGGTCAATGGCGGTTCTGCCTCGGCTTCGGAAATATTTTCAGGAGCTCTCCAAGATCACAAAGCTGCGACTCTGATCGGTGAACAAACATTCGGCAAAGGTTGTGTCCAGGAACTAATTGATCTCGCTGGTGGATCGGCGATCAAGGTGACGGTAGCAAACTGGTACACGCCGAATGGCCGAGGAATCTCTGGCACGGGAAATACGCCAGATGTTGTGATCAAAAATGATGATAATTCAAAAGTTGATGCGCAACTTAATCGTGCTATTAACTTTCTCGAAACCGGCAAATAAAAACAAATATATTTAGACCTATTCCTAAGGAGGGATTATGGCTGACACACAAAATAATTTAGCAGATCAAAGTAATGTTCCTGCCGCTTCTCCGGCTGCAGCTACACCAACTCCAGTTCCAGCTCCACCTCAAGCTTCAACTGGTGGAAGTAGTCCTTGGGATGAACCGCTTGATGTGCCGGGAGAAAATCCCGCGCCAAAGGTAATTGGCAATTTGGCGGGCGATGTTCACTATGCAGGAACGCCTGAGCCATTCAAACTACCTGTGGAAGACAGCAATGATGCGGGTCAAACTGGCGTGCCATTAACTCCGGCTACGCCTCCGACTCCCGATGCGACTGCAGCGAATGACTCGGCAGCTACAGCTTCTCCTGTGACTTTGCCACCGAATCCTCCAGCCGATTCTAATGTGCCGAATATTGTGCCAGTGACGCCACCTCCAATCCTGTCTTCTGATGTTCCAGCCGCTATGCCTGATACAAATATTGCTGATATTCCGATGGCTGACGATCCAACGCCGGCCGCGAGCCCAGATGTTTCAGCAACACCATCATTGCCGGCAAATCCGACTGCTCAACCAGCAGCAACGGCAACTCCTGGACTTGGAGGGGATCTTTTCGGAAAAAGTGCTGCTCCGTCGGGAGTTGGCGCTTTGATTTCGCCCGCACCGACAACGGAAGTGCCCAAGGATACAACAATCAAAGACGATAAGACTGAGGATCAGACAGAGAAGACTGACGCGAAGCCAATAAGCCCTGTTGAACCAAAAGTCGAAACTCCAGTATTAGCTACTCCCCTAGCTTCACCAACTCCTATTGCAAATCCGACAGCCCCAGCTGCTCCTGTCTCGCCCGATCAGAAACCGAAGAAGTCTTTGAAAATATTTGAATCATGGAAGAATCTTCAGCCCAAGAAACGCCTTATGTTTATCCTTTTAATTGTTTTTGTCCTAGTTGTCTTGCCACTTGCGACAATCTCAACTCTTGTATATTTGACCGAAAATGGCAAAGTTTCTCTCGGACTCGAGAATATCTATGACAAATACGGACTTCAGAAATTGTGGGGAGGATTAGGAATTGACGGCGGAACTTCTTTGTTGCAATCATATTCAGCAATGAAAGCTCAAACGGATTACAAAATTACCGGTTCGATTGCGATGACTGTCGACAAAACGACCGGCTCATCTATCGTTGCTCCGATTCTGAAAGCAAATCCAACCTCGACAACCTCTATGATTTCGCCAACCAAGATTATCTTGGCAGCAGCTACAACCACAAACACCACAACAAATACTGCAACTGGTACTACTGCTGCCAGCACAGGAAGTACGAGTAGCGATATTTTCTCAACAACCTCACCCTCGAATTATCTTGCTTTGAGTTGTGATGTCAAAGCTGCCATGAGTACTGATGGAAATGATGTGAATTTAAATTTCAGTGGTGAAAATCAAAAGGCACTTGAGATTCGCCAATCTCTCGATAAACTCTGGGTTAATAGCAGTAACGTTACCTTTGCTTCCAATCAAACAAATGATAGTTGGCTCGAGTACACTCTGCCGACGAAATTAGGAAGCAGTGTTTTCTTCGCTGAAAATGCTGACAAATCCGGTCTTTCTGTGAATGGAGCAAGGGTGGCGACCGAAAAGCTAAATGGTGAGCAGGTCTATCATTATCAGTTTGACAGCATAGATATTGGTGATTCCCTGAAGTCATTTGGAATCGAAGGAGACATGGTTCAGAATATCACCGGCGATATCTGGCTCGGAGTCAAAGATCATTTGATCAAGCAGGTTGATTTTACAATGGATATGGCTGCCTCTTATCCGATTATAAAGATGGAAGTAAAATTCAATTTTTCCGATTACGGTGTCAAAAATACCTTTGCTGAACCGGCCAAGATTGTCCAGCCGACAGTAGTTGTGGCGGCCGGAAGTACAGATTCGGTGGCCGCACAGACGGCAGCCAAGAATGATGCCCAGCGCCGAATTGATCTATCTGCGGTCAAAGCTGCCTTTGTAAAATACATGAAAGCCAATTCATCCTATCCGCTGGCGGCTACAGAAATTAAATTAAACACAGCTGCGAATGTGGTAGAACAAGCTTTGGTACCGACCTATTTGGCGGCCTTACCCAAGGATCCAAAAGACGCTGCTGGCTGGTCGTACGGTTATAAATCGGATGGACACGGATTTACCCTTTCTGCGCGGCTCGAGTCGCCTGATTTGGCCAGCCCTGGATCCACTCCGACTATTTACTATCTGTCGGACAAGTAGTATATTCCCAATATGATTAAATATGTAACAAAAGGAGAAAAATGATAGTCTGGACTATTTTGATCATAGTCGTAGTCTTGGTTCTGATTGGAATCGCAATTTACAACAGCTTGGTTCGTTTGAATGTTCGAACAGATGAAGCTTGGAGCGATATCGATGTTCAATTAAAGAGACGATATGATCTGATCCCAAATTTGGTAGAGACAGTAAAGGGTTATGCCAAACATGAGAAAAGCACCTTCGAGATGGTGACGGAGGCTCGAGCTGATTCAATTTCTGCCAAGTCGATTCCTGACAAGGCAAAGGCCGAAAATCAATTGGAGGGAGCGCTCAAATCTGTTTTCGCGATTGCTGAGGCTTATCCTGAACTAAAGGCAAACGAAAATTTTGCTCAGTTGCAGAGTGATTTGACAGACACTGAGGACAAAATTCAGGCTTCGAGACGATTTTATAATGCCAATGTACGCGATCTCAATATTGCCATCATGACTTTCCCAACCAGCGTTTTGGCAGGTTGGTTTGGCTTCAAAAAGAGAGATCTTTTCGAATTGGACGATGCCGCAGAGAAGCAGGCGGTAAAAGTTGATTTTAATAAATAAGGAGTATATGACCTCAAAAATTCAACTACCCAAAATTAAATTTCCCAAAGTCAAAATAGATTTTTCCAAATTTAAATTGTCGAAGGTCAAAACAGTCTGTTCTAGCTGCAACTGGGAGATGATTCTGTCGATCTTGGCTTACCTGCCAGTTCTCTTCCTCATTCCGCTTATTTTCAAAATGTTTAAGAACGATTTTGTCTGGTATCATGTTCGCCAGGGAATTGTTTTGTCAGGTGTTTGGATTATCTTTATCTTTTCATTTTATCTGCCACTCTTGCCTTGGCTAGTCGGTTTGTATCTGGTCTTTTGCCTTGTTGTCGGTATCGTCAATGTTTCTACCGGCAAAAGTCGCCCCTTGCCACTACTCGGTTTCCTGGCCGTATAAATCTCTCTAATCATTCATTATGAATCTCTGGAAAGAAGTTGACAAAAACAAACGGATGAGTGCACTTTTTGTGACCGCCTTTATTGTCTTTGTGATAGCAATTGGTTGGCTTTTTTCTTATGTTTACAACTCCCCTGTGATTTTGGTAATAGCTGTCTTGATCGCTCTGGTTCAAGCTTATTCTAGCTATTATCTTGGTGATTCGATTGTTCTCTCGATGTCTGGAGCAGAACAAATCGAGAAAAAGGATTCACCAGTTCTTTGGAATGTCGTCGAAAATCTCACAATTACTGCTGGACTGCCGATGCCAAAAGTTTATATAATCCCTGATTCTTCGCCAAATGCTTTTGCGACCGGGCGTGATCCTGATCATGCTTCGATTGCAGTAACGAATGGTCTTTTGCAAATGATGGACAAATCTGAACTTGAAGGTGTGGTTGCGCATGAGATGTCGCATATTGGCAATTACGACATTAGATTGTCGATGATAATTGCTATTTTGGTTAGTGTGATCGCGCTTCTCTCAGACCTGTTTATCCGTTCGCAGTGGCTCGGCTTGGGGCGCCGGCGTGATAGCGAGGGCGGCGGTGTTATTGTGCTGATCGGGATTTTGGCGGCGGTGCTATCTCCTATTGTTGCAGTTATTATTCAACTTGCCGTTTCGCGAAAACGGGAATTTCTGGCTGATGCTGATGGTGCGCTTCTGACCCGTTATCCTGATGGTCTGGCCAGTGCTCTTTCCAAAATTGCAAAGGTAAAGCAACCTCTCGAGCATGTAAGCACTGCTACTGCTCACCTTTTCATCGCCAGTCCACTAGGAAATGGTGAAGACGAAGAGAATCAATCTTTTTGGCTCAAGCTATTCTCGACTCATCCGCCGCTTAGTGAGCGAATAAAAATCCTTCGAGGAATGAATCTCAAATAGAGGTTTGTTGTTCAAGGGATTTTTGGGTTCGCTAAGTCAAGCAGGGGATCTTGCTAGATCTTGAAGGGAGGCAAAATGCTTGAGCGTTCTGATCATGCGGAGATTGGCCAATATCTAGTTGGCCAGTTGAACAGGCTGGTGGCCGAAAGGGGCGGCAACGAGTATGATGTTTTGATGATTGGTGCCGGTATTATCAATGGTACAGCTGATCAATTGGTTCGTCAGTCCCCAAACTTCATTATTTTGGATCGAGACCACAAAGAAGAAGCGATGGAGACTCTGACTGGAGTCGTGCAGGAAGCTGCAATTTTGCTGATCGAGAGCAGTGCAGGACTGATTCAATATTACCGGCTTTCGCTGGTAGAATATCTGATGATGCTTTCCGAAGCGGTGATGTCCGCGACGATTGGGGTCAACACTTTGGCCGAACAGCTTGAGGAGGCATCTGATTGCGAAGAGGATGATGCAGCTCTTCCGTTTGATTTTGACTGTGTTGTCTCCAATTAGCCTATAGTTTTGCTTTTTCGCCCGGGAATAATTACTTTCCCGGGCACCTTTTTTCTTGAAGAAATGAGGTGAAAGGGGTAGAATTGGTATGAAATGTTCATAATTTATTGAAACGGAATTATCATGGAAATAGAAAAAATTTCAAAGGCTGAAGCGAAAGTTCGGATCGAAAAATTGCGAAAATATATCGAAAAATTGCGCTATGAGTATCATGTTTTGGACGATCCGTCAGTTTCTGATTCACAATGGGATACTCTGATGCGAGAATTGGTGGCGCTAGAGGAAGCCCATCCGGAATTTTATGATTCCGATTCTCCGTCGCAAAAAGTCGGCGGTGAACCGCTCAAAAAATTTGAAACCGCTGCCCACCAGGTGCCGATGATTTCCTTAAATGATGCCTTTGATACCGAAGAAATGAACGAATGGTACGAAAAAATGGCTCGTCTGGTTGGCAAGGAATCGATTGACCGCTCCGGATTTTTTTGCGAGATCAAGATGGATGGATTGGCGATCGAGCTAATTTACGAAAAAGGACGGCTGAAACAAGCTTTGACACGAGGGGACGGTTATATTGGAGAAGATATTACAAATAATATTAAGACAATTTCGGCAATTCCGCTGCATTTACGACAGGATTCAGTCTGTTGGCCACTTGTTTCCAACAAAACGATTGAGATCAGGGGGGAGATTTATATGCCGACGGAATCGTTTGAGCAATTAAATTTGAAAAACAAAAAGGAAGGCAAGGCTCCTTTTGCAAATCCTAGAAACGCTGCCGCAGGTAGTGTCAGGCAGCTTGATCCCAAGGTTACCTCCTCTCGAAATTTAAGTTTCATGGGCTATGCTTTGCTCGGAGTCGAGAAGAAAACGCACGAGGAATTGCATCAGGTTATCAAAGATTTGGGGCTTCCGGTCAACAAATTAAACAAGTTTTGTCCTGATCTTAAATCAATTTTCAAGCTCTGGGATGGTTGGGAAGAGACTCGACCAAAACTGCCTTATCAGATTGACGGAATGGTCGTAAACATCAACGACAATCGTCTTTATGATGAACTTGGTTCTGTCGGTAAATCGCCACGAGGAGCAATTGCTTACAAGTGGCCGGCCGAGGAGGTGACGACTAAGTTGCTTGACATTGAGGTCAGGGTTGGCCGAACCGGAGTACTGACGCCGACGGCGATTTTGAGACCGGTTGAAGTCGCTGGCTCGACAGTCTCGCGGGCAACACTTCACAACGCTGACGAGATTGGGAAGAAAGATATTCGGATTGGTGACACGGTCGTTTTGCGAAAAGCAGGTGATGTTATCCCTGAGATAGTGAAACCGATTAAGGAATTGCGAGATGGTCATGAGAAAATATTCAAAATGCCTGCAAACTGTCCTCAATGTGGCTCGCCTGTTGTGAGGAAAGAGGGCGAGGTTGCGTATCGCTGTGCGAATAGTCGCTGTTTTGCTGTTCTTTTCCGATCACTTGAACATTTTGTGTCCAAAACTGCCTTCGATATTGACGGCTTGGGTCCGAAGATTATCGAACAACTGATGAATGAAGGTCTAGTCAAAGATGCAGCTGATTTGTTTACATTGAAAATTGGTGATTTGGAGCCACTCGAAAGATTTGCCGAAAAATCAGCCCAAAACTTAATTGAATCAATCGAAAATGCCAAAAAGGTTGACTTGGCTAGATTTATCTTTGCACTCGGGATTAGAAATGTTGGGATTGAGACAGCAATTGACCTCTCTAGCCGTTTCCACTCACTTGATAGCCTGATCGGGGCAAAGAAAGAGGAAATAAATAACCTTCGCGATATTGGCCCTGTGGTAGCGGAGAGTATTTACAATTTCTTTCAGGACAAGAAAAATTTGAATTTGATAGATAGAATTTTGAAAAGTGGAGTCAAAATTATCGAGAGAGAAAAGGCTGTAACCAAAGCTCAAATTGCCGGCAAAACCTTCGTCTTTACTGGTAGTTTGCCAACATTGTCGCGAGATGTTGCCAAAGATCTGGTCCGTAAGTATGGAGGTAATGTTTCTGAATCTGTGAGCAAAAAGACTGATTATGTTGTGGCCGGTGATGAAGCGGGGAGCAAATTGGAAAAGGCCAAAGATCTCGGAGTTAAAATTTTGAGTGAGGGTGAATTCTTGAAATTTACGAAGTGATAGTTGCTGCAAGATCTTTCCCCAGGTGGTTAGATTGCTCTAATACATTAATTTTTGTATCATATATTTATGGAACACAAAGGAATTCACAAACTTCAAGACATTGCTCATCTGAGCAAGGCCGATATTCATATTCATACCTGCTATTCTGACGGGCGGCCTGATGTTGAGGCTGTGCTTGATTATGTTCAAAACAAAACCGACTTAGATATTATAGCTATCGCTGACCATGATACGATGGAGGGCGCTTTCTTGGCACAGGAAATGATGAAGACGAAGAATTATCGTTTTGAACTTGTTTTGGCAGAGGAAATCACAAGCAAAGAAGGCCATATCCTGGGCTTATTTCTAAAAGAGCCAATTCCTCCAGGTCTCGAGGTTCACACTGTAATCAAGCGAATCAAAGAGCAGGGGGGCGTCGCTATTGCCGCTCATCCTTTCATGCATACACGCTGGCGAAATCCAAAAATTATTATGATGGATGGCATCGGTTTTGTAGCACTGATGCGGGAAAAGGATCACCTCGACGGTGTTGAAATAGTTAATGCTACCCCGACTTTGGGTGAGGAAAATTTGCAGGCCGCATTTGTGAATCGGACATTGATGTTCAAAGCTGAGACAGGAGCAAGTGATGCTCATATTTTGGAAGCGATTGGCAAGGGATATACATTATTCGAAGGCAAAACAGCAGCCGATTTGCGACACGCTCTGATTCATCATCAGACTCAGGCAATGTATGCCAAATGGACATTCTTCGCTCTTTTGCGTTATTTGTTTTTCTTCATCCCTAAGGGGGTTAGAATGGTTTGGTACACTTTGACTCACGGTCGCTTGGACAAAAGGCCGGAGCTTGTCAATATTCCAAAACCTGGCAAAAGCGATGGAATCTCGATCGAAACCCCGAAGGAATAATTGAATACAATCGCTGTTGAATGACGAGATGAATAATGCTAGTATTAAGCCAAGTAGCGGTTTAATATTTTTTTATTTTATTATGAGTAAATTGAGTTTGGACGAAATTAAACATATTGCGAAGCTGTCTCGTCTCGAATTATCGGAGAAAGAGACTGTTCTGTATGCCGATCAACTTTCTGGTGTTTTGGAATATGTCGAGCAACTAAGTGAAATTGACACTACTGGCGTTGAGCCAACTGCAAATGTAACTGGGCTTCAAAATATTTGGCGTGATGATGCTGTTTCGGACTCCGGATTTAAATATGATGACCTAGAAAAAAATGCCCCTGAATTCAAGGATGGCAGTTTTGTTGTGCCGGGTGTATTCGAGTGACCGAACCATACAAATAACGAATTTTACTAATTGCAAATATTTAATGAACGAACTGTATTCATTTACAATCAAAGAAGCTTCAGAGAAACTCGCCAGTGGTGAGATTACTTCAGAAAGATTAACTGAAGCGATTTTCGAGCGCATTGAAGAGATTGATTCGAAAGTTGGTGCATATATTACTCTCTGCAAGGAAAAAGCGCTTGAAATGGCAAGAGAATCAGATCTGCGTCGCAAAAACGGTGCGACTCTCTCGGAAATTGATGGAATTCCGGTTGCGGTCAAAGACTTATTCTTGACCAAAGGGGTTAGGACAACGGCAGCTTCCAATATTTTGAATGATTTTGTACCGATTTATGAATCGACTGTGACTCGAAAGCTCTGGGAAGCCGGCGCAGTTTTGATTGGCAAGACGAACTTGGATCAATTCGCAATGGGTTCATCGACAGAGACTTCTGCTTATAATACTGCGACTGATTTTGATTCCACAACTCGAAATCCTTGGGACTTGGACCGGATTCCTGGTGGGTCCTCAGGTGGTTCAGCGGCTGCGGTAGCGGCAGATCTCTGTGTTGCAGCTATAGGGACAGATACCGGTGGATCAATTCGTCAGCCAGCCAGCCTTTGCTCAATTACGGGTTTGAAACCAACATACGGCAGAGTTTCGCGCTATGGCACGATCGCAATGGCATCTTCTTTGGACCAGGCTGGGCCAATGACCAAGACTGTTGAAGACGCAGCCATCTTGCTCAATATCATTTCTGGCTACGACAAATTTGACTCTACTAGTTCTGACAAACCAATTCCAAATTATTGCGAAAAGCTAAAGGTGAAAAGTCTAAAGTCAATGAGAATTGGGGTTTCTGCTGAGTTTTTTGGTGAAGGACTGGATAGTGAAGTTGAGGCTGTTGTCCGAAATGCAATATCTGAATTTGAAAAATTGGGAGCAAAAATAGTCCCAGTATCTTTGCCGATGGTACATTATGCCTTGGCAGTTTACTATATATTGATGCCTGCGGAAGTTAGCTCGAATTTAGCAAGATATGATGGGATTCGGTTTGGACATTCTGTCCTCAAATCGAAATCCGAAAGCCAAATGTCTAAAGCTGAAAGTCTAGAGGATGTTTATAATTTGAGCAGGGAAGAGGGTTTTGGTGCCGAAACTAAACGCCGAATTATGCTTGGGAGCTATGTCTTGTCGGCTGGATATTATGACGCCTATTACAAAAAGGCACAGAGGGTCCGAACTTTGATCAAAGCTGAATTTGAAAAGATATTTGAGGAAGTTGATCTTTTGGCGACTCCTGTTTCACCAACTTTGCCATTCAAATTTGGTGAGAAATCTGCCGATCCACTCTCGATGTATCTTTCGGATATTATGACAGTGCCGGTCAATCCGGCTGGCTTGCCGGCAATCAGCATTCCAGCTGGCTTCGTCGAAAAAGATGACAAAAGTTTGCCAGTTGGTCTTCAGTTGATCGGTCCGATGTGGAGTGAAGAGACAATTTTGATGGCGGGTCACACTTTCCAGCAGTCGACTGATTGGCACAAGAGAAAACCGGAAATTCAGTAGTAAGCAGTAAGGATTAAGCAGTAAGTAAAATGTTACTTAATTCTTAATTCTTAATTCTTAATTCTGGTGGAAAAATGGGCAAGAATTCACAGCTACGGAGGGAGAAGAAGGAAAAACTAGAAACAGAGAAGAAGACTTATCGCCAAAAGGCCGAAGAGTCGAAGATCCCCTGGTTGTTTTTCTGGCGGCGGTTTGATTTTTGGGTTTATGCGCTTTGTTTTGTTGCGCTAGTTGCTTTTCCGTTTGTAAAGAAAGATGATTTGGTCTATGGGGATCAAGCGATTATTCACACTTCCAAGGGTGACATCGAAATTTCTTTCTATACTGATTCTACACCCAAAACGGTTGAAAATTTTTCGAAATTGACTGCTGAAGGGTACTACAACGGGCTGACCTGGCACCGTGTGATCAAAGGCTTCATGATCCAAGGCGGTGATCCCAAAGGCGATGGTACTGGGGGTGCAAGTATTTGGGGAGGAACCTTTGCAGACGAAATCAATCCGAAGTCATTGAATATGACCGATAGTGATATTAAAACATACACTGACAAAGGCTATGCCTATAATTATAATTTGACTTCGCATCCGGTTCAGGTTGGCTCGGTGGCGATGGCAAATTCCGGACCAAATACAAATGGTAGTCAATTCTTTATTGTAACAGAGAAGGATCAGCCTCATCTGAACGGTCAACATACTGTCTTTGCTCATGTGACGAAGGGTCTGGATGTGGCGAAAGTAATTTCCGAAGTCAAAACCGATAGCAACGATAAGCCAGTTGATCCTATTTATATTAAATCAATTGAATTGAAATAAATGACGAAAAATTATTCCAAAAATCAGCAACAAGATATCATCTCCACAATATTCCTGGGTATCTTCAAACTCCTTTGGTGGCTTATTAGTTTGCCATTTAGGGGAATTAGGTGGGGTAGAGCCAAATCTGGTCTGTCCGTAGCCGATCGCAACTTCATTGCACGCAAACGACTTGAAATTGAACAATTTGTTGATAGTCAATCTGTTATCGAGCAAAAACATGCGGTAATGGAAGCGGACAAGCTGGTTGATTATGTCTTGAAGGCAAAAGGCTACAGAGGGGAGACATTTGCTGATCGATTGCGCAATGCTGAATCTTATATAAACCAAAATCTATATCAGGAAATTTGGCAGGGTCACAAAATCAGAAATCAAATAGCTCACGAGACGGAGAATCAAATATCGCAAAATGAATTGCGAGGTGCAACGGAGAAGTTATTAAAATATATAAGGCAAATATGAGTTTTGATGAATTTCGTCCAGATTTCGATGGACAAAATGATCCAAAATATCAGGCAGCTCATCAAATAATTTCCGACAAAGCCGTTAAATACAACAATTTCTTGCATTCTATCGAAATGGGAGGAAGAGATATAAACTCAAAGACGTCAGAATTGCTTAAGCAGTACAATATCGAGGAAGACGAAGTAGAGAGCGCTTATTTCAAGCGTTTTGATGAGAGCTTAAATAATTTCATAACTGAACTTCAGCTTTCCCAAGAAGAAGTGAAAAGATACAAAGAGATAAAATCCAAGCAGCCTGGTATGGTGACAGAGCTTGATCTTGAGTTCTTGGAGGATTATTTTGAGAAGGTTGGAGCTATTTATAACAAAATGAGAACGGTGGGCAAATTTACAGAGGAAGAACTAAAACAATAAATTATGAAAGATCTAAAAACTACAATCGGATTGGAAATTCATGTTCAGCTCAAGACAAAGAGCAAGATGTTTTGTCGCTGTGATAATTTTGCAGAAGGCAAGGCGCCAAATACGGTAGTTTGCCCGGTCTGTTTGGGTTTGCCTGGCGCACTGCCGGTTGCGAATTATCAAGCAATTGAATGGACCATCAAGACTGGACTTGCTCTTGATTGCGAGATTGCCAAAGTTGCGAAATTTGACCGCAAGCACTACTTTTACCCTGACCTGCCAAAAGGCTATCAGATATCACAGTATGACGAGCCGTTCGCAACCCATGGACGGGTCGAAATGTCAAATTACAAATACCAAACTTCAAATAGCAAGGAAGAAACTATAAAAATTAGATTGAATCGGATACATCTCGAAGAGGATGCAGGAAAACTAATTCACTCTGGCGGGAAAAGTTTGGTAGATTTAAATCGGGCTGGCACACCTCTCATGGAGATTGTGACTGAGCCTGATATTACCTCGCCGGAAATGGCTGGGGATTTTCTGCGCAAACTGCAGAAAATTGTTCGTGATGTTTCAGAGGTCTCTGAAGCCAGTATGGAAAAGGGTCATATGCGCTGTGACGCCAATATCTCCCTGACTGATGGCACTATTATGTCTCCGATTATTGAATTGAAAAATTTAAATTCTTTCAAATTTGTCGAAAAAGCTTTGACTTTGGTTCGTGCTCATTTGGCTGAAACGTATGATAGTCGGCCAAAGAAGCTGTCTAAGGAGACTTGGGGTTACGACAGTGTGAATAACAAAGTTTACCTTCAAAGGCGCAAGGAAGAAGCGGCTGATTATCGCTATTTCCCTTGCCCTGATTTGCCACCATTTGAAAGTAGTGTATTTGATCTGAATAAATTAAGATCAGAATTGAAGGAGGATGTTGAACAGAAATTAACCTTGCTGCGCGATTTAGATGTTCCTGGAACTTATGCTGGTACCATCGCACTTAATAACAAATGGTATGATTCTTTCATACTTTTACGTCAAAGAATCGGAGACGATTATTGCATTGATATTGCAGAAGCGATCGCGCAATTACCCACCTATTTTGGTGATCTAAAAGGTAATGCAGTGGGTGAAATTGATTTCAAGGCTGAGGTAATTAAGAACAGAAGCACAAAAAGTGCGATGCGAAAAATATTTGAAAAAGCTCTGGCAAATCCAGAAATGACATATCTGGAAATTAAGTCAATTATTGATTCAGAAATGAATGAATTTGATGATGAAAAAATTGGAACCCTGATTACTGATATTATCGAAAAAAATCCAAATGAATTAAACCGATACCGTCAGGGTGAGAAGCAGCTTTTCGGATTTTTCATGGGGAAATTGATGAAAGAGACGCAGGGGAAGGCGAATCCACAAAAATTAAATCAATTATTAAGAGAAAAATTGGAGACTAAATGATAACAAGCGTGGTGAGCGTTTTATCTCAATCTTTGAAGCAGTAATTCCGAAATTACCGAATGTTTTGGTTGCTATTATTCTCGGCTATATTTTGATTCGATTAGCTCAATTCTTCTTGAAGAGGATTTTGAAATTGTTTCGTCTCAATCATGCTATGAGGGAGCTTCTGACATCCCTAGCTTCAGTTTTCCTTTGGGTTTTATTTGCTGCGGAAATCGCTACCCTTTTGGGGCTTTCAAATTTGGCAATCGCCATTTCTGGCTCTGCTGTTGCCTTTGGTTTTGCTATTGCCAGCGGCGCTTCTGCTCTGGCCAGTGATGTAATTGCTGGTCTATCTCTGGCCAAAGATCGCGACTTTGAGGTTGGGTTTCGAATCAAGGTGGGCGATGTTGAGGGTATAATTCAGGGAATTGATGTCAGAAAAGTTCGGATACTTTCGGACAATGGGCTTATCAATGTAGTACCAAACTCGAAAATCGACAATGCGAATGGCTGGACTGTAATTGAACGCAAAAAGTAATTATTTCTCAGCAATTTTTAAGTAAATTGGGCAACAATAAATATAGACAGATATTGAGTTGCCATATACTTGTGTATATAATTTAATCACACATTGGATTAATAAGGAGGCAAGATGGTAACGACTGTATTGGTTCAAATATTATTGATAGTTTTGATTGTTGCGGTGGTTTGTCTGATTGCAGTTTTGTGGCGATGTTTTGATATTCTCGATGATATTAAGAAAATTACCCAAACTGTTGCCAAGAGAGTTTTGGAAATGGATCAGAAAGTCGACGAACTGAAGGCAACACTTTCTGGCTGGCGTGATACTGTTAGTGGATTTGTTTATTCGCTTGGTATTGTAAAATCAATCAAGCATTTCGTTGAAAATATCAATAAAAAAGGAGAGACAGATGGCGAATAGTGAAGGAAAATTTTTCTTGGGAGTTGTATTTGGTGCTTTGGCAGGAGCTGCTGCCGGTTTGCTTCTGGCACCTCAAAGTGGCAAGGAAACCAGAGAGGTTTTGGGCAAAAAGGTAAAGGAGTACACCAAAGATTGCAAGGAAATGGTAGAGAAGGGCAAAGAGATTGCGAAAGAAAAAATTAAGGACACTGCTGATTTGGTTGCGAAAAAAATGTCTTAATTTCGACTACTTGCCTGCGGAATAATTCTGAATATACAAAAATAAAAATAGAGGAATTTTGTTATGGCAAAGATTGAGTTTGAGGAAAAGGATCCGAGGGAATCATTGATTCAACCAGGGAAAAAGAGAAAGACAGCGCAACTTGTTTTTATGATTTTGGCTGTCCTCCTGATTTTTATCGCTGGTGGCATCGGTGGAGTGGGTGGTGTCTTGCTGTTCTCGGCTGATAGTGGTGCTATTGCTTCAAAACTGGGTCTAAGTAGCTTTAAAAATTTGACAATTCCCACAACCAAGACAGAAAAGATAGTGGTCGAGGAGTCAAGTTCAATTATTGATGTTGCAAACAAAGTTTCAAACTCAGTAGTCTCAATCACAGCAAAATCTACCGCGACTAACATCTTTGGCCAGACTGTAGAGCAACAGGGAGCTGGGACAGGCTTTATCATTACAGCGGACGGTTTGATCTTGACCAACAAACATGTCGTTTCAGACGCAAACGCGACTTATCAGGTGATTATGCTTGATGGCAAAACTTATGATGCAAAAGTGCAATCTCTCGACCCAGTCAACGATTTGGCTGTTGTGAAAATAGACGCTCATTCTTTGCCAGTTGTTGATCTCGGTGACTCAGATCAACTCAAGGTCGGGCAGTGGGTAGTTGCTGTTGGCAATGCCCTAGGTCAATTCCAAAATACTGTCACTGCTGGAATTATTTCAGCAAAAGATCGAAAAATAAGTGCTTCCAGCTCTAGCGGTTCCAGTTCGTCGGAACAATTGTCTGGTTTGCTTCAAACTGATACTGCTATAAATTCAGGAAATTCTGGTGGCCCACTCGTGAATCTTGCTGGTCAAGTTGTAGGGATAAATACGGCAGTCGCTTCGAATGCTCAGGGAATTGGTTTTGCTATCCCGATCAATGCGGCCAAATCGGCAATCGACAGCATCAAGAAAACAGGGCGAATCATCAGACCATATATCGGAGTAAAGTATTACGATATCACACCTGATATGGCCAAACAGTACAGCTTGCCACTTGACCATGGTGCAATCATTACAAGTACAGGTGGCTTTCTTGATTACGCTGTAATTCCTGGCTCTCCGGCTGACAAGGCGGGTTTGCAAGCAAATGATATTATTGAATCCATTGACGGACAAACTGTCGATGAGGATCACCCACTTGTAAACTTGATCCAACAACATCAAGTTGGCGACACGATTACCTTGAAAGTGCTTTCGAAGAGTAAAGAAAAAGATGTCAAATTAACTTTGGAAGAAAGTAAGTAGTCTTACTCCTACCAAAGTACGAATCAGACTAAATTACGAATTTACAAATATTTCAGACTTCCTACGCAATTACGAATCTGATAAAAGTATGAAAAGGTAAATATCTCTAAAAGAATCCGCCATCATGGCGGATTCTTTTAGTTTTCTATCGAGAGATACCGATCAAGCCCAGCCAGATCTTTTTCGAGTTTTATTTTGGCGTTCGGATAGGTTTTTCTGGAAAATTTCTCCAGTTCGATTGCATTGCGAGGATCAAGTTCGATTAAGATGACTCCGTTCTTGGCTAAATATTTTAGCGATTCGGATAAAAATATTTTGATGATCTCGGCTCCGTTGTCTTGTGCAAAAATCGCGGAGGCTGGCTCGAATGCAATACCATTGTCATCTCGAGTGGAACGAAGTGGAGTCGAGAGATCTTGCAATTTTATATAATTTTCTTCAGTAGAAGATCTCTCCAACTTCGACGAAAGTGTCGAAGAGTCGAGATGATAATCGGTGATGGGCACATAGGGGAGATTGGCGATAATGAGATCAAATTTCTTGCGAAGTAGATGGTTGGAGAAGAGGCTAGAATGAATAAATTTGATTGTGTCATTCTGAGCATGGCGAAGGATCCCCTCACCTTTATAGGACTCTTCACTTCTTTCAGAATGACGGCTAAGTAAAGTTTTGCTATTTTTCTTGGCAACTACGATGGCTTTGCTCGAAACATCGCTCGCGAAAAAATTAAATAGCCCAGTCGCTGGCTCGCTGATTAACTGACTCACTAGCGATATGATTAGGCAGCCGGAACCGGTGCCGAGATCAAGAATATGAAATCTGCCTTCAACTTTTTGGACCTTGGACTTTATAAGCTCGAGCGAATGCTCAATTAGCCATTCACTCTCGGGGCGGGGGATAAGGACATTTTTGTTTACGAAAAAATCATACCCAAAAAATTCTTTGTGGTTAGTGAGGTAGGCGATAGGTTCACCAATTAAGCGTCTTTTCGCGAGTTTGAAAATCTTGGCAGTTTGGCTCTCCTTGAGAATTAGCTTGGGGTGGGTGAGTGCCTCTGCCCTTTTGATCTTCAAAACAAATTCCAGAATTATAGAAGCATCAAGCTCTGGATTTGGTGATTTGGCTGACTTAAATAACTCAAATAGTTTTTTATTCGTTTGTGATAAATTCATCAAAAAATCACTCACTGGCGGCCAGTTTTCGTGCCTGATCTTCGTTCATTAGCGAGGAAATAATAGGCTCGATCTCGCCATCCATAATGTTTGGGAGTGAATGCCAAGATTGATTGATTCGATGATCGGTGACGCGATCCTGTGGGAAGTTATAAGTTCTGATTTTTTCAGATCTGTCCCCTGTTCCGACCTGGGATCTGCGGATATCGCCGCGTTCGCGAGCAGCTTTTTCTTCGCGATCGGCCATGATTCTAGAGCGCAAAATACTCATCGCCTTGTCTCTGTTCTTCAACTGGCTTCGTTCGTCTTGGCAAACCACAACTGTACCTGTGGGAATATGGGTGATTCTGACGGCTGAGTATGTTGTATTGACCGATTGGCCGCCATGTCCGCCGGCACAATATGTGTCGATTCGAAGATCTTCATTTTTGATTTCAATGTCAGCCTCTTCTGCCTCAGGAAGTACTGCAACAGTGACGGTTGAAGTATGAACCCGACCCTGTTTTTCTGTCTCCGGCACACGCTGAACGCGATGAACACCTGACTCATATTTCATCTTTGAATATACTTTGTCGCCGCTGATTTCAAATGAAATTTCTTTGATTCCACCGATCCCCGTTGTTTGAGAGGTTAAAATATTGGTGTGCCAACCTAAGCGCTCTGCATATCTAGTGTACATACGAAAAATTTCAGCGGCGAAAAGTTCCGATTCGTCACCACCGGCGCCTGGTCTGATTTCGATGATAACATTTTTGTCATCATTGGGGTCAGTTGGCAGGAGAGCAATTTCTAAATTTTTTGTCAAAGCTTCTTTTTCTTGGTTTAAACTGGAGATTTCCTCTTTGGCCATTTCTTTCAGCTCTTCATCGTCTGATTCGAGAAGTTCATTGCTTTCTTTGAGGTTTTCGAGAATACCAAAATAACGCCTAATTAAGTTTGCAAGATCAGAAAGGCTGGCTTTCTCGCGGGCAATTTTGGTAAATTCTGCTTGATTTTGCATCGTTGCTGGGTCTTCGAGGCTTTTGCCAAGAGTGTTGTAATGATCGAGAATAGATTGTAGTTTTTCGTTGTTCATAATAAAAATCACTAATTACAAATAAATACAAATTTACAAATAGAAAGGATTAGCTTTTACTTTTTGCAGTTTGCGGTTAAACAAAAATCGGCCGCAACAAGATTATAGCTTGTTTTGAGCCGATTTTGTATATAGAACGTAGCTATTTCTCTTCGGTTTTCTTTTCGACGCTTCTGGTTGGAACTTCGAGATCCGCCTTCGGTGAAGTCATCGGAGCAGTATCCTTGACTTTGACAACTTTTGCAGCAACTTTTTTGGCAGTAGCTTCTTGGATTTTCTTGGCTGCTTCAACTCGGGCTTTGAATTTATCAACGCGTCCGGCAGTATCGAGAAGCTTTTGCTTGCCAGTAAAGAAGGGGTGGCAGGCAGAACAAATTTCAACCTTAATTTCGTCGCGGGTTGAGCCGGTCAAAAACTTAGCGCCACAGGCGCAGACAGCTGTCAGATTTGAATGATAAGTTGGGTGAATTTCTTTTTTCATTGGTTTTGTAGATTAACAAATAAATGACTAGCTCATTTATTGACTTTTGCTCATAGATTCTAGCACACTCTTGAATTCAAGTCAAGAATGTGTTAGTATCCTAGAAGTAACATTCAAGGGGAAATATTCACGCTCATCTATTAAGGTTTCTCTCCGACTATTCTGTCGGAGTCACGTTGAGCGGCCGAGATTAAAAAGAAATCAAGCATCCAGATCTTTTTTGTGATGTTTGGTCCTGCCAGACTTTTTTGGGTTTAATTTCATAAATAATAATGAAGGAATAAAATGGTAAAAGCTCCTACATTCCGTGGAATGCTTGATGTTTGTGTTCATTTTGGTCACAAGACCTCGAGATGGCATCCAAAAATGGCTCCTTATATCTTCACGTCGAAGTCGGGAGTGCATGTAATCAATCTTGAGATGACAGCTTCATTGCTGGACAGTGCACTTAATTTCATTCGAAATGAAGCAGCTGCGGGCAAAAGTTTTGTTTTTGTTGGAACGAAGAAGCAATCTGGGGCGATCGTCAAAGAAGCTGCGACTGCTGCTGGTGTTTCATATGTAAACATTCGTTGGCTTGGTGGTACTATTACAAATTTTGATGCGATTAGAGGTGCCGTCAAGAAATACAAACAACAGCTTGAAGAGCTTGAGTTGTCGGCTGCAGGCAAAAGCGCTCTAACCAAAGCCGAACTTTCCAAGGTTAGAAAAGAAGTTGCTCGAGGCGAGAAATTCTTGGGTGGCTTGGTTAATTTGGACAGAAAGCCTGATGTTTTGGTTCTTTTTGGTTCTCATGATGAGAAAAATGCGCTGGCGGAAGCAAAAGTTGCCGGAATTCCAGTTGTCGCTCTCGTCGACACAAATACCAATCCGACTGTAGTTGAATATCCAATCCCAGCCAATGATGATGCTACCAAATCGGTTACTCTCTTTGCTAATTTGTTCGCAGATGTGATCAAAGAAGCTAGAGAAAAAAGTGCAAAAGTCGAAAAATAAACTACAAATGGACGAAGAACTAGCCAGCAACTGTGTTCAAGGATAATATTATCTCTACAGGATGTTGGCCGTTCATCAATAACAAAGGAGCATGATGACTATTACAGCCAAAGAAATCGCTGCACTGCGTGCCAAAACCGGCATCGGTATGATGGAGTGCAAGAAGGCGCTCGAAGAAGCTGGTGGAAACGAAGAGAATGCGATTGAAATAATGAGAAAACGCGGTGCTACCAAGGCTGCCAAGAGAGCAGAGAGAGAAACAAAAGCCGGTTTGATTGAATCATATATTCATTCAAATGGTAAAATTGGAGTGATGGTCGAAGTTTTGGCCGAAACTGATTTTGTTGCCAAAAATGATGAATTCAAACAATTTGCTCATGATGTAGCACTCCATGTTGCTGCTATGGCTCCCAAATATATTAGCAAAGAAGATGTCCCTGCCTCAGAAGTTGAAAAGGAAAAGACATTCTTGCTCGAAGAAGTCAAAGCTTCTGGAAAATCAGCTGAAATTGCAGAAAAAATTGTAGAGGGCAGATTGAACAAATTTTATGAAGAAAATTGTCTGCTTTACCAGCCTTTTGTAAAGGATCAGGACAAGAAGATTGAAGATCTTCTAAATGATCTCACTACCAAAATTGGTGAAAAAATTATTATCAGCAGATTCTGCCGTTTCCAAATTGGTGCCTAACTGCTATAATTTTCGTGAGAGAGAATTTAATTTGCTCTCTCTGAATCTTTAATAACTAAAACCAAGACAAACCTTACAAATCTAAGGCTAGTTTTGGGGAAGGAAAATATGATTGACACGATTCTGAAAGAGATTAAGCCAAAGATGAAAGCGGCGATTGAAAACTTCAAACTCGAATTGAGCCGAATTAGGACCGGACGAGCAAATCCAAGTATTCTTGATGGGGTAACGGCGATTTATTATGGTGCCAAGACAAGCATCAAGGAACTAGCGTCGATAACCGTGCCGGAGCCGAATCAAATTGTGGTCAAGCCATGGGACAGAAGCTCACTAAATGATATTGAGACTGCGATCAGAAATTCAAATTTGGGCATCTCTCCTATAAATGATGGTCAGCAGATTCGACTGATTTTGCCACCGATGACAGAGGAGAGGCGTAGAGAAATCGCTACAACAGTCAAGAAGTTGGGCGAAGAGACAAAAGTTTCGCTTCGGAATGTTCGCAGAGAAGCTTGGGACAAAGTTCAGGCGGCCGAAAAGGCTGGTCAGGCAACTGAAGATGATCGTCGTTGGGCTGAAGAAGAACTAAACAAGCAGGTCACTGAATTTAATAGTGAAGTTGACCTTTTGATTGCCGAAAAAGAACAAGATGTGATGAAGATTTAATTATTTCAGGAGTCAGGAGTCAGGATTAAGAATTCAGAATTAAGCAGTAAGAATTAAGAATGTGTGGTCATGGGTCTCTCTAATTATTGGAAAAAATACAAATGTTACTAACAATTGTTGCCTTTATTGTTTGTCTCGGTCTCCTGGTGCTTGTTCATGAGTTGGGTCACTTTCTGGCAGCCAAAACTGCAGGGGTCAAAGTGCTGGAATTTTCGATTGGATTTCCACCCAGAATCTATACCTTCAAGAGAAAAGAAACCAAATATTCAATTGGCCTTTTGCTTTTTGGTGGGTATGTCCAAATGTTGGGTGAAGAAGAAGAGTCGAAAGATCCCAGAGCTTACAACAATCAATCTCCTCTCCGTCGTTTTTTCATCTCGATTGCCGGTGTAGTGATGAATTTTCTGTTGGCTTGGATTTTGATCACAATTGGCTTCACTGTCGGCATGACACCGATTGCGACCCCGTCGGAGATGATTCCGGGAAAAGTGGTTAAGGCACAAGTATTCATAGTGGAAACATTGGCTGATTCTCCTGCTGCTAAGGGTGGGCTCGAAGCCGGTGATCAAATTATTGAGCTTAAATATCAGGATCAGGCTGTTCGGCCGAAGTCGCTGGCCGATGTTAGCAATTTTACAACTGCACATTTGGGTAATTCAATAATTATTGAATTAAAACGGGACAATCAAACGCTAGAGAAAACAGTTACTATTTCAGAGGATAAGAGCGCTCCACTCGGGGTGTCGATTACGAATCAGTCAATCGTTCGAGTCCCTTGGTACAAGGCACCGATTGTTAGTTTGCGTGAGTCCTACGAGATTCTGAAAATTACCTTTGATTTTCTGGGTAGTTTCGTCAAGGAGCTTTTCTCTACTGGTCATGTTTCGGATCAAGTTGGCGGTCCAGTCGCAATTTTCAATCTTAGCGGAGTAGCAGCTCGAGCGGGAATTATTGCTTTCTTACAGTTTATCGCAATTTTGTCGATCAATCTGGGTCTAGTTAATTCTCTGCCCTTCCCTTCCCTTGATGGAAGTCGTGCTCTCCTTACGATTATCGAAAAAATTACCAAGAAACGGGTACTGAAAGAAAATGTTGAAAACATTGTTCATTTGGTTGGATTTGCTATACTTATATTGTTGATTTTGGCGATTACTTACAAAGATATTATTCATTTGATCGTGAAATAGTGAGATTGGAGGGGCGGTGCAGCAAGGAGAGCCAGTTGATACTGGCATCAAGCCTGAAACATTGGTGGGTGAAAAACCGGTAGAAACAAAGCCGGAGTCAAACTCTGAAAATAGAGCTGATTTCGTGTATCAAAATTTGCAGGAGCTTATTTCCTTTGCGGCCGAGCTTAATTTGCCACCTGAAAAAATTACAAAGTTTGTGTATAAGATTAGGGAAACGGCCGAAAAACTTCATTTAAATGTGCTTAGTTTGGTTAAAGAAAATGAATTTCTGCATTACCAACTGACCCACGAGCCGAAGACCGAGCTTCTAAATATGCTTGGGTTTACCGAAGAAATCAAAAAATATTTTGCTTCTGGCGAATATCAAAAGACAGAGAACAAACTTCGCTCAACTATGAACGGATGCTTTGTGTTTATTGATCTAAACGGAATGAAAGGTTTGAACGATCAATTTGGCTACGATGAAACTGACCGGATTATTGAACGCTTCGCAATGCTTTCAAAGGAGCTTCGGGTCTATGATATTCCGGCTAGGCGTTCAAATAATGGTGATGAATTTGTGATCTTCTTGCCGAAGGCAAATCCGGCGTTGGCCGGTCAGATTATCGCGAGGAGAATATACAAAATTCTTTTGGATGCACCAATTACAGGGGTAAATATTGCAGGTGAGACTGAGGAAGTCCCAATCACCTACGTTGTTGGAGTGGAGCCGTGCTCTCCGACTCATCCGGATCCGATCAACGAGCCGGAAAAGTTTGCAAGCTATCTCCAAGAGAAAATAAATAATGCCGGGGAGCTCGAGAAGATCGCCAAGAAATCTCTTGGGACGGAACACGATCGAGTCGCTGTAAGCTATCGAAATTCTGATGGTAGTGTCGTAACAACTGACCAAGCAGAGCTTTTGCGCGGACTTGTAAACTAGCTCTATATTGTTCAAGCAATTTCTGTTTCCGTGCCTATAGCTTGAATATTTTGATGAAAACTCATATAATGAGCGGAAATTCGCAAACTTCCTTTTGTTGTCATTTCGACTCCTCAAGGAGGGTGGAGAAATATTTGATAATGATAAATTCAAAAGACAAAATTAAAGATTTGCCCAAAAAGCCGGGTGTTTATCGCTTCCTTGATGAAAAGGGAGGGATTTTGTATGTGGGTAAAGCGAAAAACTTGCAGAATCGCCTGAAGCAATATTTCCTGAAAGAGTTGGGCCGTGGACCAGCGATTGAGCAAATGGTAGAAAAGGCTTTTGATATTAAATATATCGAAACTGGGTCAGAGATTGAAGCGGTTTTGCTTGAGGCTGAGCTGATCAACAAATTGAAGCCGAAGTACAACGTGAGACTAAAGGACGATAAATCCTTCTTGGTTATTAAGATAGCCAAGAAAATTACAAAAACAGCATTTCCCGTCCTTGAGCTGGTTCGGGTTAAGAATGTTGATTTTTCGGACAAGTCGGCTGACTATTTCGGACCTTACCCTGCAGGATTGTTGCTTAAGAAATCGATACGATATCTTCGCAAAATTTTTCCTTTTCGTGATTGTACAAAGACGAAATATAGTTCAGCCGCCAAAAAGGGTCGATCGTGCATTTATGGAGATATAAAAATTTGTACGGCACCTTGTGTTGGTAGTATTAGTGCGGAAAATTACAATAAAAATATTAAATATTTGAAAGCGTTCTTGCGTGGTAAAAAGCAGGAGATAATTCGCGATCTCGAGAAGGAAATGACACGTTTTTCAAAAAAAGAGAAATTTGAAGAAGCGGCCATTGTTCGTAATAAATTGTATGCCCTGCAACATATCTCTGAAGTAGTGATCGGACTTCGCGATGACGTTTTTGATAGTAATAAAATATTATTCAAACGGATTGAGTGCTACGACATTGCTAATATTGGGGATGAATATGTTGTTGGCTCAATGGTCGTATTTGTTGACGGAAGAAAAGCCTCTGATGAGTACAGAAAGTTCAAAATTAATAATTCTGTCATCTCGAGCGATGTTCCTGGGGTTGATAGATTTTCCGCAAAGGATGAGATCCTTCGACAAGATCAGGATGACACTTCACTCCAGATTTCTCCACCGACTTCGTCGAGCCTGCCTGCCGTGCAGACGGGTCGAAATGACAATAATGATCTGTTTCGGTTGAAGCAGGTTCTGGAGCGGAGGTTTCGGAATGATTGGCCAAAACCAGATTTAATTGTAATTGATGGAGGAGAGATGCAATTGCGGGTGGCAAAGGAAGTTTTGAGTGATTTTGAGTTACAAATACCGCTTGTCTCTATCTCCAAAGGACCCAAGAGACAGAAGAACGACTTTCATTTTGCCAATTCTGAAGTCGCCAAATATTTTGCCGGCAATATCTCTCTTCAAAATGTCTGTATTGCGACTCGGGATGAAGCGCATAGATTTGCAATTTCGTTCTACCGCAAACTGCATCGCGAGGGGATGATTGAAAATTAATTTCCATCTTTTAATCACAGTTATATTTTCCAGTCTCATATTGTTCTAAGGTTGCGTCGTGAAAAATGGGACGATCGTCCCATTTTTCACGACGCAATGAATATTTGTGAGTTTTTGTTTATTTTGTTTATAATATTATCTCTTGTGTGATTGAACTATTTGAGTGCAAATGATAGATTTAATTCATGTCAAATATTATCAAAACTTGGTGGAAATGGTTGCGCTACGCACCGACAGATCCACGGTTCAATGCGGGAGGCGTAGTCAAGATCGCTGTCATTGGCGGCGGCACTGGGCTGGCCAATCTTTTGCGTGGACTCAAGGCATACTCGAGTGATATTTCGGCGATAGTGACGGTGGCTGATGCGGGTGGCTCGACTGGAGAAATTCGTCAGGATTTTGATATGGTTGCTCCAGGGGATATTCGAAAATGTATTTCGGCTCTGGCTTACGATGAAGACTTGATCGCCAAAATATTTGAACATCGTTTCGATGCAAAGAAGAAAACATTTGGTGGCCACACTCTCGGCAATATTTGGATTACTGGATTGACTGATTACCTCGGTTCTTTCGAACGAGCGATCGAGGTCACGAGTGAAATTTTTCAGACAGCTGGTCGCGTCTTGCCCTCGACTTTGGCCAATATCGATCTTGTGATCGAATATGCTGACAATACGATTTGTCGGGGGGAATCCCATTTGGACAAGGAACTGAAGAAGATTAAGCGAATAAGTCTAAATAAACCCAAAGTTAAGGCTTATAAGAAAGCAGAGGAAGCAATTTTGTCTGCTGACCTGATCGTGCTTGGTCCTGGTAGCCTGTACGGTAGTCTTGTGCCCAATCTCTTGATTCATGGTATTAGAGAGGCGATCGCGAAAAACAAAACAGCTTTGCGGGTCTATGTTGCCAACTGTTCGACAGAGCGAACCCAGACAAGAAATTTTACGATTGATGATCATATTAGAGAGATCAAAAGTTACGGCGGACGAAAATTATTTGATTATGTTTTGGTCAATAGCAAAATTATTCGAACTTCGTCTGATGAAGCTAAGCTTGGCGAGATCAACAATATTACGACTCTTGAACCTGAGATTGAGGGTATCAAGATTATTTTGGCAGATGTGATTGATGAAGTGAATCCTCTTTTTCACAATTCGAACAAACTAGCCAAAGAGCTAATAGAATTGTATAATGAAAACAAGAGAAAATGATTATATTATAAATCAGCTTCTAGCTTTTGGCTTTTAGCTTGTAACTGGTCTGGAGGGATATATGAAGCGCTCGATTATCGTTGGCAATTGGAAAATGTATGCAACCAGTATCGCAGATGCGCACATCTTGGCAACTACGATTCGGAACAAAGTGGCGCCTGTCATCGGGATAGAAGTCGTTCTCTGTCCGCCGGCTCTTTGGCTTCCTGAGATCAAGAATATTTTGGGCGACAACAAGAAAATTTTGCTCGGCGCTCAGAATATGGCTTACGAAGAGGAAGGTGCATTCACTGGAGAGATTGCACCATCGATGGTTGCAGAAATGGCCAAATTTTGCATTGTCGGTCACTCTGAGAGGAGACAATATTTTGACGAATCAGACCAAGATGTAAACGAAAAGGTTTTGGCTGCTCTGAAACATGGAATTACGCCAATTATTTGCGTGGGGGAAAGGAAGCGTCAAAATAATGCGGCTGAACCGACTCGTCAATTGGCTGCGGCGCTCTATCATGTACCGAAGAAATATTTCAAGGATATCATTGTCGCCTATGAACCAATTTGGGCGATTGGGACTGGCGAAAATGCTGAGCCGGAATATGTCGCGAAAGTGGCGGTAAAACTGCGGGAATTACTACATACTGCGACGCCGATATTATACGGTGGTAGTGTCAAGGGGAGCAATATTGCAGGCTACGCAGAGCGTCCTGAAATCGATGGTGTATTGGTCGGCGGAGCAAGTGTGCGGGCGGCAGAATTTATTGAAATCTGTCGAGTTTGGAGTAATTCTAAGAATTTTAAATCTTAAATCTCAAATGTTAAACCCATATCTTAACAACGAAAAACTTAACGTGAAATCCAACGTCAAGCTCAGAGCATTCAATTTGTCATTACAGATTATTCAATTATGCCAAAAATTGCCACAGTCAAAAATATTCTGGATTATAACGGATCAGTTGGTTCGTGCCATTACTTCAATCGGAGCAAATATTATTGAAGCCAAATCGTCTTCGTCGAGGCGCGATTTTATTAAGTTTTACGAAATAGCTCTGAAAAGTGCTAATGAATCAGAATATTGGCTCTGGATTTTGCATGAAATTGAAGGGTCTGGTTTGGAGATTTCTTGTGTTGAAAATTTACTGGATGAGCTTGAGCAAATAAGTAAAATGATTGCCAAAAGTCTATTAACCCTAAAAGGAAAAACATAATAGATAAAAGATAATAAGATATGGATTTAAGTTTTAATGTTTAATATTTAATATTTAAGATTGGAGTTACAATGTTGAAGATTGCTATCAACGGCTTTGGCCGAATTGGCCGAGCGGCGGCCAAAATTATTACAGAGCGTGAAGGGATCGAGTTAGTTGCGATCAATGATTTGACGGATGTAGCGACTTTGGCTCATTTGCTTAAATACGATACGTGCTATGGCATTTGGGATCATGAAGTCGGCCATGACGAAGGGGATTTGATAATAGAAAAGCGCCGTATTCACTCTTATGCGGAGAAAGATCCATCGGCTTTGCCTTGGAGAGAACTTGGAATTGATGTAGTTATTGAATGTACAGGAAAATTTCTGACCATTCCCGACACAGAAGCTCATTTGAAGGCAGGGGCGAAGAAAGTAGTGATGTCAGCCCCAGCCAAAGATGAGGAAACTCCAACTTTTGTGATGGGAGTCAACTCTGAAAAGTATGCAGATGAGAAGATCGTAAGCAATGCCTCCTGTACTACTAATTGCATTACACCTGTGATGAAAGTCATGGAAGACACATTTGGAATCGAAAAATCTCTGATGACGACCATCCATTCCTACACCGCTGACCAAAATTTGGTTGACGGCCCCCACAAAGATCTTCGTCGTGCCAGAGCAGCTGCTTGTAATATTGTCCCGACTTCGACTGGCGCGGCCAAAGCGGCATACAAAACAATTCCAACCCTGAAAGGTATGTTTGACGGCTTGGCTGTTCGCGTCCCAACACCTGTAGTCTCACTCTCCGACATTACGGCTGTCTTGAAAAAGGAAGTGACTGTTGAGGAAATAAACAAGGCTTTCAAGAGTGCAGAGAAGGGTGAATTGAAAGGGATTTTGGCAACCACAGAAGAGGAGCTTGTCTCAAGTGATTTCACAGCGATGAAAAATTCTGCCATGGTCGACCTATCCCTGACTCAGGTTGTCGGAGGCAATTTAGTTAAAGTAATCTCCTGGTATGACAACGAGTGGGGCTATTCAGAGAGACTTGTCGATTTGACAATGCACATCGGAAAATAATTTTGAGAAAAATATGGAGGGAATGAAAAATCAGGTCGTAACCCAAAGCCTTGTTTTTGAAATTAGTCGTCTTGCTCCGGAGAAAGCTTTGCAGCAATACAAAACAGGCAGAAAAGGTTTGTCGGAGCGGGAAGTCCGCCGCCGCCAGCGTTTTTATGGTGCCAACAAAATTGCGGCTCAGAAATATGGGCCAGTTGTTCAGCTCTTGTCTAAGTTTGCTAACCCTCTAGTTATCACTCTCTTTGTGGTGGCTGGGGTTTCTTTCTATTTCGGTGAACAAATAAACTCAATTATTGTGATTGCTCTGGCTGTTTTGAGTGTGATCCTTTCTTTTGTTCAGGAATATCGAGCCAACCGAAATGCTCAGAAACTAGCCGAGAGAGTCAAAATCAAAGTCAAGGTAATTCGTGATGGCCACGAAAGGACGACAAATCTGGAGGAATTGGTGCCAGGTGACCTGGTCGCGCTTGGGGTTGGGGATATGGTTCCAGCTGATATTAGGCTGATTTCAGCCAATCGTCTGTATCTTAATCAGTCGTCCCTAAACGGCGAATCTTTCCCGGTGATCAAAGATTCATGGGCAAGCGAAATTAAAAGTGACGATATTTTAGACTCCGATAATATTATTTTCATGGGCTCAAGTGTTGTCGGAGGCACCGGAATCGGAGTTGTCTTAGCAATCGGCAAGGGAACTCAGTTTGGAATGTTGAGTGAAGATATTTCCAAAGTCGGAGTTGAGACGGCCTTCGAAAAAGGTATTAAATCCTACACCTGGCTGATGATTCGTTTGATTATCATCTTGGCAGCATTTATCTTCTTCTTTAACGCGATTTTCAAGGGTAACATTGTCGATGCGTTATTATTTTCCTTGGCGGTAGCAGTTGGCTTGGCACCTGAGATGTTGCCGATGATTGTGACGGTCAATCTCTCCCGCGGCGCGATGCAGATGGAGAAGAAAAAAATAATTGTCAAAAAGCTGGATTCGATCCAAAATTTCGGTGCGATGGATATCCTCTGTACCGACAAGACGGGCACGCTGACACTCGACAGTATCGCTCTGATTAAATATTGCGACGCTAAGGGTAGGGAAGACATCTCGATTTTTCGTTATGCATATTTGAATAGTCATTTTGAAACCGGTTTGAAAAATGTTTTGGATCAAGCGATTCTAAAGCATCAAAAAATTGAAACGTCTCATTACGAGAAAATTGATGAACTGCCCTACGATTTTGAAAGGCGAATGATGTCGGTCGTGTTGCGTCGTGCTGGCAAGGATCTCTTGGTCGCAAAGGGAGCGCCGGAGGAAATAATTGCCAAATCAAGCCATTTCTCGCTGAAAGAGGTCGCTCTACCTCTTTCCAAGAAATCAAAGGAAAAGATTATATCTCTATATGAATCGCTCAGCCGCGAAGGTTTTCGTGTTTTGGCAATAGCGACCAAGAAGATTCGTAGCAAAACCAAGCTTCAATTTGAAGACGAATCTGATTTGGTTTTCCAGGGATTTGTAACCTTCCTCGATCCGCCCAAACCTGATGTTAGCGATACTATTACGAGCTTGGCAGGCTTGGGAGTATCTCTCAAGATTCTTTCAGGCGACAACGAAATGGTGACCAGGAAAATTTGTAACGAAGTTAATTTTTCGATCAGCGGTATCGTAAATGGCAATGAGATTAGCAGCGCGAGCGAACATGTCCTGCGAGAGCTGGTGGCAAAGGCAAACGTTTTTGTCAGGCTGACGCCTTTGCAAAAGGAAAAAATTATCAAAGCGCTCCAGTCGAATGGTCATGTTGTCGGTTACCTTGGTGATGGAGTCAATGATGCACCAGCCTTGAAGTCGGCTGATGTTGGGATTTCGGTCAACACTGGTATGGATATTGCCAAGGAAACGGCCGCGATTATCCTATTGGAAAAGGATCTCAGAGTTCTATGTGATTGCGTTATCGAGGGCAGGAAGACCTTTGTCAATGTGATTAAGTACATCAAAATGGGAGCGAGCTCTAACTTAGGAAATATGATCAGTATGACTGGTGCCAGTATTCTCCTACCATTTCTGCCGATGTTGCCGCCGCAGGTACTGCTCAACAATTTTCTCTATGATTTGTCCCAGGTAGCCCTGCCGCTTGATAATGTTGACGCAGAAGACTTACAGAAGCCGCGACCGTGGGATGTTAACTTCATCAAGGAATTTATGTGGACGATCGGCCCAGTTAGTTCGCTCTTTGATTTTGCTACCTTCGGTATTATGTGGTATGTCTTTCGCGCCACGCCTCCACTCTTTCGCACTGGTTGGTTTGTTGAGTCACTCTTGACCCAAACTCTGGTCGTCCTGATTATCCGAACCAAGAAAATCCCTCTTATCCAGAGCAGAGCGAGCAAATATTTGCTCTATACATTAATCGCAGTTATTTTTGTCGGGGCGATTATCCCCTACACTGTTTTGGCTAGGTGGTTTGGCTTCACGCCGCTACCAGCACTCTTTTTCCTGATTATTCTGGGGTTGGCCGCTGTATATATATTTTTGGTTCAAATAGTCAAGGTTTGGTTCATCAAGAAATTTGGGTACGAATAAGTAGCAAGGATTAAGAAGTAAGCAGTAAGAATTAAGTGGGTGATGAAGTGATGATTTGCGGTGAAATTACAAAAATGATGAATAGTTTGGTAGCTCTTGAACGGAAATTCTCTCTGTCTTTGAGTCGTGAAAAGCAAGGAGATACCCGTGGTTTTGCTGATAAAATTAAATTGTTAATCGATGAGTTTCTGACTGAATACCCGCGGCTGGATCTGGATTTTTTGACAGCAATCGGTATGCCTCAAACAAAGCGTTCGTTTGTTAAAGCATCTGTTAATGATATTATTGTAGATCCGCATTCTGTTCCAGTATTACACAGAGACAAGTCGATTAGGCAGTCTGACTTTGATCGGTTGATGGAATATCTTAAAGGTCAGTTTAGCAGCGGAGAAATTTCAGACGCATTTCAAATTGAGGCAATTAGGCTTTTCTTCTCAATTTACAAGCAAAGCAAGAAGCCGATCAGGATTAAATTTGATGATCTGTCAAATTATTCAAACGACCCTCGTTGTCATAATTTTGGTTCGTCTTTAAACGGTGGCAATATTATGATTGATCGTCTAGAACAGTTTGCTTTTTTGAGAATGCTTGCTGGAGATGTAAAACTGGAAAAGTTCGAACAAAATCAGCCTGATAATGTGCCAAAACTTGCCCCAGAGATGCTTGGTGGACGACTGGAGGTTGGCGAAGCAGTTGGTGTTATCGGGGAAGTAATGCAAAATGGCACAATTATCATAAATACATTGCGTTGGGGTGAGATTGCTCCCAAAGCTTCCGGCGGTACGGTTTACGTCAAGGATTTTTTGGCGAAGCAGGACCAATTAACCACAGAAATTTGTTTTGGTACGGCTGGCGGTACATTTTTGATTGAAAATATTGGATTTGAACAAATCTCAGTCAGACCAACATTATCGCCAACAATATTTCTGAAATCAAAGCGAAATAGAATTCGTAATCGTCAACCAGGAGCAACTTCCCCCGGTGAATCTACCACGATCGCATATTATGATGAAGAAAAAGATAAAGTTGGTTTTGTGAATCCTTATGAGACAGTTCGCGAAGTGACATATTTCGAAAGTAGCCCGTATATTAACAGCTTGAGAATTGACCATGGTGTTATTAATTTTACTATCCCTGAAAAATTTGGTGACAATATTGTCTTTTCGTGGGTTGAAGGCGGCGTCGTTTTTGTAAAAGACGCTGGAATCTGTAGAACAATTGGCAAGGGGATGACAAACGGCATCATTATTGTCGATGACCCATCAGTTGACCTCGAAGAAGCAAAATCCAGAGTTGCACCAAAAGACGAAAGGCCCGGTGGGGTGGTTCTTTATTTGAGAAAATGGGTAGAGGGAAAATATTTCAAGAAGAAAAAAGCGGAATTTATATTATTATGACTTGCGGTGAAATTACAGACAATTTAAATGACTTGAAGAAATTTCAATACGATCTCGATCGGGCGATCGAGAAGTTTAGTGCCAGCGAAGCAATTGGAATCAAGGACCAGATTGTTCTGGAAACACGGCGGATAATGTCGGATTATTGGCAGGAATACTGGTCGAGTTGGCACGAAAGCAGGGTACTTAGTGTTGGGGATTTGCGAGTGGAGAATCTGCTTCTTCTTGGCGACCAAGTTGTTTTCAGTGATAATCATAATAAACTCAATTTCTTCGACAAAAATTATACCCAAACTGATTATTATTTGATGGGGAGTCGATTCAAGGGCGAGGTAATGGCTTCAAGTGAGTGGGTGTTTACGATCGATTTTCGATCTGGGTATGTAAACAAATATCAGAATGGTTTTCCTCATCTGGTAAACGGTGTAGGGGGGATGGGGATTGTTGATTCTCCTACCTGTGCGACCAAAGGTGAGGGCGACTACCTCTTTGTTGGCGGTTATGGCTTTGTCCAAAAGGTGAATTTTGATGGCAGTCAGGAGGTTTTCCTCGAGCCGGAGCTGAAATATAGCCAGGAAATTTTCACCGCTTTGGCAGTCAGAGATGGCAAGCTCTATGTTGGCACAAATCTAGGTAATATTTATGTCTATAATATTGAAACGCAGGAATTACTTCGTAATATTAATGTCTCAGATAATGGCAAGAACTCTCCGGATCCAACAAGATCAATCCATGAAATCAGTGTTTTTGAGGATACGATTGCTGTTGAAATAGACGGAGGTCTTCGCGTGATCAGAGGAGACAATCGACCACTTCTATTGCCTTATTCTCTGAATCCGGATATCAAGCCTGTCTTTACTGACCGCGGCCAGGTTTGTATTGCTTGGCTCAATGAGCTAAAAGTTTATGATCCGATGCAGGATAAATATATTTTCTCCCATATGATCGATTCCAAAAAAGGGAATGAAATAATCATCATTACTTCGCTTCTCGTTGATGGTGATAGGATCTTGATTGGTACGAGCGATGGAGCAATTCGTGAAATCAAGAAGGATAAATTTTGATGGAATTTCTCGATTGCCAAAAATTAACAAAAATAATTTCCTGTTTTCCGATAATCAAGAAATTGGATGAAATAAATCTAGATGGTTTGTCCAGTCAAGAGCTTGGTCAGCTTCATCGTCAGGTCGAGCCTGTGATTCACGATTTTTTGGAATTTCCAGAGCATCTGGATATTTATCTTCGTCGGAATTATTTGATCGTACTGGATGAAACTTTGCGTGGCAAGAAAGTTCTCCCAGGGGATGACACTGCTGTTACTGATATGCTGTTTCGGATTGCTCAAAAGAGAGAGGGTGTCCTATTCGAATGCTACAAGGAATTGTTTAATAATCCTTCTAGATCCAGACGGGATACGCCAGCCGAGGTGATTGCCTCATGTGAAAGTTTGGGCGAATATTTTCGCGGACGAGCCAAAAAAGATGATAGTGTAAGTATCGGAGTTATAATAACGAGGATGCTTTATGATCCGTTTGAAAGCGATGGTATCTATAGACACCTATCCGAATACGTCTATGATTGGTTGGTGGATAAGACTGAAATGCATGAGTTCAAACAGAAGATTTTTCGGCTGGAAAAGGTTAAATTGATTTTGGTCAAAAACAAAGAAAAAAGTCTAAGACGGGATTCATCTGGTCGTTCGAATAATCAATAGTTAACTAATAGGAAAATTATGTGTCTAGCAATTCCGGGTAAAATCAAACAAATTAAGGGCAATATTGCCTTCTTTGATTATGAAGACAGAGAATATTCGGCTGACATTTCGCTTGCACCGCAGGTCAGGAAAGGGGATTGGATACTGATGCATGATGGTCGAGCTTTGTCGAAAATTAGTGCCAAGGAAGCAAAAGAAAATTTGAAATTTATAAAAACGCATGATGAAATGGCCTGTCGGGACTAATTTGCCAAGGAGTTGTGAAATTGTGATTTTCCGTCATTCTGGGCAGATGATGCTTGAAGGCGAACCTGCCTGCTCCTCGAGTCTGAGCGACCTTGGAGTCGATGACCGGTAAGTATGGGAATCTAGCGTGGCGCATTTTTTGCGAGCCCAGGTCACATGCTCTAGAACCTGCTGAGCGTAGCCGAATGGGTCCTTCGATTCCTCAGGATGACGAACGGTGTAAGTGAACAGTTACACGAAATCAACCGAGTCAAGCAGTTAAAATAAGTAATCCTACACCAACTTTGCTTTTGGGGTTTGTTTTTGGTATAAATCAAACTAGATCACAAGAGGAGGAATGTCGCTATGGAATCGGTGGTAACATTGTCCACTGAAGCTCTGGAGTTTTTCAGGACTCTCGAGGAGGCAATCTGGGTGCAGCGAGGCTATATCCATTATCGGACAAATATTAGCGGGACTTCTCACTCTGCGCCGAATTGGGAAGAACGGCGCAATCTTACAATACAGGAATTTGAGCGAATCCTTGCTTATGTGCAGGAATATTATCTTCCTGTCTCTATCCATTCTTCTCGTGCTGGTTTTAGCTTCGCGTTGGTAGTCTGGAATGGGGACGAGGCCGGTAAAAGAGAGAAGTTGATTGAATTTGAGAGCCGTCAGATCCCGGCGTCTTGTGTTGCTACTTGCGAGGGCAAGAATCACGATGACAAAGTCTTCAACTTTTTCACTTCGATTCTTAACAATCCGGCCAATTTGAGCTTGCTCAAGTTTTACAAACTGGAACTGCCCAAAGAGCGCTACTATTACGAATATTAAATTCCGCTCCACCGTCAACACGGTGGAGAATTTTTTTAAGTACTATATTCGGTGAACTAAATGTTAGTTTAAATTTTCATTTTTCAGTTTCTGGCGGAAGTGATGGAGTTTTTGGTATTTGAATTGCAGTTGATCTTCCCATATTTTGATATTTTTGGCCAAATCCGGATTTCCACCCATGAGAGCTCGCTTGGTCGCTCTCAAATTCTCTTCAAGGTGTGAAATCTGCATTTCCAATTCTTTGACTTTGTCCAATGTTTGATTTGGGATCGGCAAAATTGCTGCCACTTGATCGTTTTTTGTTTTGTCTGCCTGCGAGGTTTTGCTAAATGCAAAATCTGAAGGTGAAGCACCGGCTTCAAACACCATGGACTACCTTGTTATTTAACAGCAATAAGACCCAAGACGACTTGTGCGATTGCGTATGAAAGCATAATGCCAACGATCAGACCGAAAACTGACAGAAGTTTCATCATCATTTGCTTGGCATTGATTTGCTTCGTGAAATATTCAGCGATCACGATCAGGAGGATCGTCAAGAAGAGGTAGCTGGAAAATTGAGACAGGAACTTGGTGAAGTTGTTGACAGTTGTCTCTGCTGGATTGAAAGCCAGAAAATAGGCAACAGTGATAACATTGACTGCCAACATTAAATAAATGAGAACTTTGGAGATTTTACCTCCCTGACTGAAATCAAGCGCCTTTGCTGGAGCCTTTTTTGCTACTTTCTTTGCCATTTTCCCTCCTAGAGAACTTTTAATTTTAATTTTATTATAAATGTAAGTGTATCAGTTTGCAAGTAAATTAACTAGTGCGCAGGTAATAGGTGTGCAAGTTACAAGTAGACACAGGGATAAACTTTTGTTTGTCTAGCTTATTTACATACCCACTTGCGTACTTGCCCACCCCACTTGCGTACTTGCCCACTTTTAATGTGTGGCACAGGTAATGCAGGGGTCATATGCTCGAATCAAGGTTTCGATCAGAGTGCTTCTCTCGGATGGAGATAGATCCTTGAGAAGAGGTGAGAGATTCTTTAGGTCAAATTCTATTGCGGGCAGGGTCTGAACTGTAGGTGTGATAATGTCACACTTTTCGATAAATCCATCTTTGTCGAGATTGTAATAATGAAAAAGTGTTCCTCGCGGAGCCTCACAAGCGGCGGTGCCTTTGCCAAAATCGGAGGGTACAACTAATTTTTCATTTTTGACACCTGTTTTCTGGAAATACTCCAAAAGCTCGACTGATTGCGCGGCGAAGTGATGATTCTCGATTGCCTGAGCCATAATATTATCAAACGGATTATTAAGTGGAAGCGTAATATTAAATTCCTCAATCAGCTCCTGTGTTTTTGGGCTTAGGTTTTTGAAACCGTTGATATTGAGTCTGGCGGCAGCGCCGACGACCATCTCGTATCCCTTGAGTGTTCCGAATTTTGCCCGAGTGTAAGGTTTTAGCTCCTCATAAATGTAGTCATGATATTTCTCTGCTTTGAAAATATCGCCTTTACTGTTCCAGATATCGCCATTGTAGATTGCGTATTCGTGATCAAGATATAATGCACTCGAGATTATCTCTCGTTTCAACTGTGGATACTTAAATGTAGCAAAAAGTCGGAGAGTTGTTTCGGCAATCTCTGTTGTCTTCTGCCCAATTGGAATTAGGGCAGTAATCTTCTCCTTGGTGGGGAAAGATTTGAAGCCGCCAGGAACGGAAGCGACGGGATGAACGGCTCGGCCGCCGACAGTCTCGATAATTCTGTCAGCATATTTCTTCAATTCAATTGCGTTCTGAAAAATCTCAGGATGATCCCTTTGTAACTCGAAGGAGGAACTTGCTCCGACAAAATCAGGCAAAACCAGAAGGTAGAGATGGAGAGAATGGCTCTGGACCATCTGTCCTGCTAGCATCAGCTTCCGGAGTAGAATTGTCTGATTGCTCACTTCGATGTTGCAGGCATTCTCTATCGCTCTTGTCGAGGTGATGTTGTGGATAACTGGGCAAATTCCGCAAATGCGAGAAGTAATTATCGGTGCTTCCCAGTATTTTCTTCCAACCAAAATTCTCTCAACGAAACGATCATTTTCGAGTCCGATGATTCTAGCTTTATCGACATGGCCACTCTTTAAATGAGTATAAAATGCGGCATGACCTTCAATTTTGGGAACAGCTGTTTCCATTTTTTACCTTCCTATTTTGGCCATTAACAAGTAATTTAAGGTTACAAGAAAGAATATTATCAAAAAGGGAATACTTATTGATTTCAGGACAATACCAACTATCTTGTTCTTCTGGAGCGAAGCAATGGTGTAGATGATGGTTGGCAATAAAAGCAAAAGTGGCCAATACTCGGTTGAGCATGGTTTTTGGGGCAAACTGCAATCAATATTTCCCAGAAGGTTAATACCGATAAATATGACAATCGCTGCGATCGAGTCGATGGTGGCAATAATTATCATTAAAGTCTTGATCAATTTGATATTCTTGTCCATTGTTTTACCTTATTTAAATTTCAGATAATGTTGACTCTTGAATAGTCATCCTGAGTGTTCTTGCGAAGGATCTAGCGAAGCGTAAACTAATAAGATTCAATTTCCTGAAAATTGGGATTTGTTTTCTTGATCATCTCAATTTTTCTTTCTCGTTTCCATCCCTTTTTTTCTCAGCGGTAATTGCTTCAATTGCAGTATTGAACTCCTCGAACCAAATTAATTTGTATAAGTTGTATCTACTGGAAAAGGAATTGCTAAATAACTTATTTTTGTGTTCATATATTCGTCTTGTCAGATTATTCGTGACGCCAATATAGAAAACATTATTTTTATAGTTTGTGATAATGTAAACAAACATTTTGCGCTTCGCTAGATTCTTCGCCTCCAAGCTAGATCGGCTCAGAATGACTATTTATTTGTGTATTGGTAATTACTTCTTATTGTTTAAAGCGCAATCTGGCCCTTTTTCTGCAAACGAAATCCGATACAATCAAGTCCGGTAGTTTCCAGCTTGAATCCAAGCACATCAGATTTTGATTTTTCCGGATAAATGATTCCGATACACCAGCCGGAACTCTCTTGTTCATAGATTAGATTTGAAATGCTATTTCCAGGACTAGATTTGGGTATAGATACGATGTTTGTTGATAGTGAATATGGTTTTGGACAAAGCCAAATCAGAAGGAGCACTATCACGATTATTACTATCGGATTTCTTAGCGAAAGAATCTTATTTTTTTGCACTGGGGTCGATTTCATTTGTTAAGTCTCCATAAATTGTCATTATATTTTCAGTTTCTTTTTCTCCAATCATTGGCTCAAGGATTTTTTTCAATTTCTCGATGTTTGGCTCTGGTTTGGCTCCACGGCAGCCGAGACAAGCTTCGCCAGCGTTGACACAGACAGAGTTGCAGCCGCTTCTGGTGATTGGACCAAGACAGGGTTTGCCAGATTTGATCAAACATTCATTTTCATTCACTCGACACTCGAAACAAACGGCTAAATCAGGCAGAAAAAACTGTTTGCCCCAGTAAATATCCAAAAGACAATGATAAAGTTCCGCGTGATTTATGGGACAGCCCGGAATGATATATTCGGTTTTTATCACAGCAGGGACTATCTTGGTCGGTTTTTTGTGGAAGATTCCCTGTGGCAAACTGTTGCGTTCGGACTGAATGCCCCCTAGATGAGCGCAGGCACCGATGGCGACAATCACCTTGGATTGTTTGCGTATTTTTTTCAAAAATTTAATTTGTTCTTCGCCGTCGGCGCTACCTTCGATGATGGCAATGTCGAAATTTTCGTCAAAATTATTTTCTTGTCCTAGACGAAAATTTTTGATCTCGAAGTATTTTAGGAGTCCGTTGAAAGTTTCGTAGTGATTTAACATTTCGAATTGACAGCCCTCACAGGAGGTAAGTGAAAATATGGCGAGTGATTTTTTCATTTGCCCACCTCTTCCTTTATCTGATCGTATCGGAAGATCGGTCCGTCTTTGCAGACCAAGTGGCTGCCAATATTGCAATGTTGGCAGATGCCGATCCCGCACTCCATTCGGCGCTCGTAGGAAATATAAATTTGGTTGTGAGGGAGACCTTTTTCCTCCAAAACTTGGTTGACGAATGGCACCATCACTTCTGGTCCGCAAATCAGAGCGATTGTCTTTTTCTTGTTGAAGACTAGATTTTTGAGCGGTTCGGTGATCATTCCGATTTCACCCCAGAAATTTTTGCTGCCGATTTCGACTACTGGGATGACCTTGGATAACTTCTTGCGCCAGATTTCCAAATCATGTGAGAAAAGCAAATGTTCATCTGTCTTGAAGCCAGCAACCAGAGTGATTTTGTCGAAGTTGATCTTGCTTCGTAGCATCTCGAAGATTAGCGGTCGCAGTGGGACCAGCCCCATACCGCCGGCGATCAGGAGAGTGTCTTTGTACCAGAGTTTCTTGATTGGCCAGCCATTTCCGTAAGGACCCCTGACGAGCATTTCATCACCGGGCAAAAGAGTGATTAGCCCGTTTGAGGTCGAACCGCAACCACGGATGCAAAGTTCGAAATAATCTTTTTGGTTTGGATCGGAGCAGGGGGCAAATGTCCCTTCGCCGAAATGTTCAAGCGCAGCTTGGACAAATTGACCGGGCTTGAAATCAAGTCGACCCTTCAATCGGAAGAGAAACATGCCAGGCATCATCTCTTCCTTTTTGATAATTTCGTATGAAGTATATTTAAATTTTGAATCTTGGTTTGGCATTTTGGAATTGATTATTTGCTTTTGTCGATTACTTTTGTATAATTTTGGACAGTTTCGATGATTCGATGTTGGTTCAGATACGCAGGGCAGGCTTTGATACAGCGGCCGCAACCGGTACAGAGGATCTCGCCGTCCTCCTTGGGTGAGCGGACGAATTTGTGATGATACCAGTTGTAAAGCCGATTGACATTGCTTGGGCGCAGGTCGAAATGGTTTTGAATTTCGGAGAAACTTTTGGCATAGCAAGAATCCCATTTGAGGCAATGTTTGCAGCCGCCCTCGGCATCATTTTCAAAGTCTTTGCCGGTGCAAAAACAAAGCGGGCAGACGGCAGTACAAGCGCCGCAGCCGAAACACTCGTCTGCAATTTCCTGCCAGAAGGGCAGTTTTCCGGTTTTGTCGTCGATTGCCTTGCCTAGTTTTTCTAACTGGATTTTCCTGACATTTTCTAGCTTGACTGCAGTTGGTTTCGATATAGTATTTGAAACTTTGATTCGGTTCAGTTTGAGAATTTTCCGCCCCAGCGCAGAACCGGAGAAGATTGCGTACTGATCCTTTTCTTTGGTGATGTGGAGATCAAAATTTGTAATTTTTCCGTTGCCAAAGGCTGTGCAGAAACAATTTTCATCGGGGACACAGGTCGTCGAAATTACCAGGATATTTCTAAACGGAGGTACGAGGCCGGTGTCTTTGAATTTGTCCAAAAAGACGCAGAGAGCTTCGGCATCACAATTTGTCATACCGAAAAATGCGACCGGTTTTCCGTTTTCCGTTTTGGCCAGGTCGAGTATTGCAGGGTAGATCAGTTTTTTGAAAGGCAAAATCGTCTTGGGTGTCGGGATTAGGATTTCTCTTGCGCTAGAGATTTCGCCGAAAATAGGCTTACCGTTTTCCTCCTTCGTCCCGAGAACACGATAATCCTTTTTGATAAAATCAAAAATCTGACCGAGCTGATGAATAGAGACAACTGATTTCATTTCCCTCCGATATTTTCTATCTTTATTCTACTCTATTTTTTGTCCAGAGGGCAAGCCATTTGATTGTGAAAAGATTGAGTGCTAAAATTAAATCAAAGTTAAGAATTGGAGAAAGATGAAATTAGTTCAAGAGGCCGAAGTAGCTGACAAAAGAGTTTTTTTGCGAGTTGATTTCAATGTGCCGGTCAAAGATGGAGAAATTTCCGATTTGAACCGAATTCGTGCCGTTTTGCCGACAATTAAATATCTAGTCGAAAGTCGGTGCAAATTAATTATTGGAACTCATCTGGGTCGTCCAGAGGGTAAGCCGAGCGAAGAGACTTCAATCGCTCCGGTTGCTAGGGAATTGCAGCGGATGCTGAATTTGAAGGTGGCGATGGCGCCGGGAATTTTTGGTGCTCCTGTCGAAAAACTGGTCGAATCGCTTCAGCCTGGCGGTATCTTGGTATTGGAAAATTTGCGCTGGGACAAGCGGGAAGAAGAAAACGATGCAGGATTTGCGAAGGAGCTAGCGCAATACGCTGATGTTTATGTTAACGATGCTTTTGCTGTCAGCCATCGTGCCAATGCTTCAGTCGAAGCAATTACTAAGTTCTTGCCTAGTTTTGCTGGATTACTTTTGCAAAGCGAGATTGAAAATCTGGGCAAGATTATTGAGAGTCCGAAAAAGCCCTTTATTATCGTAGTTGGCGGTGTTAAAATTAAAGACAAAGCAGGCATGATTGAGAAATTGGCGCCGAAAGCTGACAAGATTTTGATCGGTGGAGGAGTGGCAAATACCTTCTTGAAGGCAAGGGGTGAAGAGATTAGCGAATCTGTTTATGATACAGAAATGGTGGCTGATTGTGAGAAGATGCTGAAGAAATTATCAAAGAAAATCATCTTGCCGATTGATTCGCTGAAGGAAGAGCAGAGCGGTGGCAAATGGAAGATTATGGATATTGGTCCAGATGCACAGAAAAAATTTGCGGAGATCATCAAAGGAGCTGAGACTGTGCTTTGGAATGGAAATCTCGGCTATACTGAATCGGAGAAATATCGTGATGGTTCGCTCGCAGTCGCAAAAGCAATGTCACAGCTTGTGGGTAAGACAAGTGTAATTGCCGGCGGTGATACGGTTGGTTTCGTCAAATCAGAGGGATTAGACAAGAATATTAGCTTCATTTCGACTGGTGGCGGAGCTGCATTGGAATTCTTGGCTGGCGAGAAATTGCCCGGAATCGAAGCGTTGAAATAAATAAGTTTATCAAGTTATAAAGTTATCAAACTGGTTGAATAGCGAGAATAAAGTAGGAGGGTTTGTGAAGAGCAGTAGAGCGTTTTCTCTGATTGAACTTCTCGCGGCGATGGTATTGGTCGCTGTTTTGGCTGTGATTGTGGTTACAATAATAAAATTGGCAGGCAGATAATCTGGGATTGGTAAATTAAATAAACGCAAGAGGTAAAATGATAAATGTTGCACATGAATTAAAGAAAGCTCGAGCTAACGGATATGCAATTGGAGCGTTTAACACTGCCAATCTCGAGGTGACGAAGGCAATTTGTAGTGCTGCTAGCAAAGCTGATTTTCCGATCCTGATTCAAACGACCCCGGGAGCAATTGAATACGCTGGGTTGAAGCAACTCTTCGATATCATTACCGACGAAATCAAATCAAGTGGTGCCAAGGCTGGGATTCACCTCGACCATGCGCATGATTTCTTGACAGTGAAGCAAGCGATCGATATTGGATATTCGTCAGTTATGTTCGATGGTTCCAAATATCCATACGAAGAGAATATTTTGATGACCGAAAAGGTCGTTGATTACGCCCACAAGTTTGGAGTTTCTGTCGAAGCCGAGGTTGGAATTATTGGCCGAGAGGAGGGTGGGCGGTTATCGGGCAAGGCAGTATATTCAGGGCCTCCCGAGGTGGTAAAATTTGTAGAAGAGACAGGGGTAGATAGTATCGCGATCTCAGTCGGCAATGAGCATGGTGCACCTGAGGGCGAAAAATTGGATTTGTCTCTCCTGGAGCGAATTTCTAATGTTGTAGAAATTCCACTCGTGATGCACGGTGCATCTGGGCTCTCACATGGCGATATCCGCCATGCTATGGGAATCGGAGTTGCAAAGTTCAATATTGACACTAATATTAGAAAAGCCTTCACTTCTGCGCTGGAGAGCTCTGACGAGACTGATTATCGTGTTGCGATGGAAGATGCGATGGCACATGTCGAAAAAGTAGTTTTGCAATATATTAAATTGTTTAGGGGGGCATGATGGAAGAAGAAGAGAAAAAAACGGCTCAGAAGTTCAAGTATCTGGTTGTGGGTTTAGTAGTTTTCGCGCTTTTGGTCACAGGTGGACTTTTGTACTATTTCCAGACGAAGGTCGTCACTCTCAAATCTGCCGATAGTGCTAATCTTGCGACGGTTTCTATCCCACACAATTGGCTCGCCGAGGAGAAGGCTGACAGCAATTCAGCATTTTTGCTTTATCCAAGCGCAAGCGAGAAGAAAACTGCTGAGAGCGACAAAGCGGTCCAAAATTGGTTTGGCAAGAAGGCGCGAACGGTCTCAATTTTTATTTTTCCAGCCAAAAGTGCTGTCAGCAAGAAAGACATCAAATTTTTTGACAGTCGATTTCAGTCAACACTCGGGTTTCAAAAATTCATTGTCGAAAATAACAGCATAGAGGGCGGGCAATATCGCTGCGCGCAGTCCCCCAAAGATAGTAGAATAGAAGTTGATTGCTTCGCTACCTTTGACAGCAAAGCGAGCGCTTATTTCTCGCTAAATACAGACCAGAGCAATCTCGATGATGATCTGGCCCGACTTTACAAAATGATAGAAAGTTTGAAGGTATCGCAATAAATGAAATACGATGTTTTGACAATTGGTGATGCGTTTGAAGATGTTTTTGTCGAACCGGAGATGGATATTCACTACGACCGAACTTTCGCATCGGGCAAAGGGATTGCATTTGAATTTGGCGAAAAAATTCCGCTCAAGTCGGTTCAATACGAAGTCGGCGGTTCGGCATGTAATATTGCGGTTGGGCTTTCTAGACTTGGACTCAAAACCGCTCTGGCAACCACTTTGGGGGATGACTCGCCCAAGACTAAAGTGATTGATAAATTAATTGATGAAGATGTTGATACAAATCAGATTTTGATCAGCTCGAAAAATCAAACCGGTTTTTCGGTTATATTTTCTATTGACGGCGAGCGAACTGTTTTCGTCTATCATGGGCTTAGGGACTATTCTGAATTGAAAATCAAGAAGGGAGTGCATGCGAATTGGCTTTTCATGACTTCTCTGGGAGACAATACGGATGACGTAGAGAAGAGAGTGGTCGAAGAAGTTGCTGAGCATGGTGCTAAATTTGCTTGGAATCCTGGATCAAAACAGATTGCCAAGGGAGCGAATCATTACCGCCATTTGCTGCATTGTACCTCAATTTTGTTTTTGAATCGTGAAGAGGCGATCAAATTTTTGAATTTTCCGATTCGACCTCAGATCGAAGAAGCAGCAAAGGGTTTGCAACGTCTAGGCGTCAAGATAGTTGTAATCACAAATGGCAAAGAGGGCGCAACAGTTTATGACGGGACCGATTTTTATCACAAAGTTCCAGATTTGCATATCAAGAAAGTTGATTCGACTGGAGCAGGAGATGCTTTTGCTACCGGATTTTTGGGACGGGTTATTATTTCAGACGAAGATATCTCAGCTAAAATTATCGAAGAATCGCTAGACTGGGGAATTGCCAACTCCGGATCGGTGATTCAATATATTGGAGCCCAAAAGGGTCTTTTGTCTCGGGACGAAATCATCAAAGAGTAAACGAGGTGGCTATTTTTGTGTTGACAGAAATATTTAAATAATGTAAAATATCAAACTATACTCCAGACAAAGGAGGCTTTTGATGGTTGATCTTTATTCAAGCCACTCGCAATCTGAATGCAGCGAAGAGACGCTGTATTGGAAGCTTTTGCATGGCGGAATGCTTTGCAGGGAAGAACTTGAAATGCTCTTTCCGCATCGTGCCGAAGCTCTGGTGGGCAGCCATGCCCACACCACCACAACTTCTCATGTCACACTGACGCTTCTGCCTCAGGATTTCGGTCCTTACTTCTCGAATCACCCCTGGGCTTTTCCTGGGCACTGGGTCGGGGAGATGGCGGCGCAGGCGGCTGGTTTGATGGGCATGGTACAGCTAGTCCAAAAACTTGGTCCGAAGGCACTCGATTATCGGAATGCTTTCCTGATGAAGACGGGCGACTGGGAAGACAGGACTTTGTCTGTTGACCAGAATTCGCCGCTAATGGCACTGGTTACTCCGGAAAATTTCGAGTTGACTCAGCCTTGGGCATATACTGCTCGAGTCGAAGTTGCGACCGGATCAGTTAATCCGCCAGCACGCCGCTACGCCTATTGGGGCGGAATCAAAGTTCGGCTGGCCCGAAAATTGCCACGCTAAAAGTTCTTCCGATCCCTCGGTCTATCACTGGGGGATTATTTTTTTGAAATGGCCTAATTTGTAAGTTCTCAGATTGATTTTGACTTTGAAAAACAATTATTTTTGTGATATGGTTATTCGGATAATAATTATGAAAGGATTCTATGGAGATCAAGGTTGAAAAGTTGCCAAAAAATAAGGTCAAGTTGAAAATTGCTATTTTGCCGGAGGAGATGATCAAACACTTCAAACGAGCTTATGACCAGCTTGCTCCTAGCGTCTCTCTCCAAGGATTTCGCCCAGGCAAAGCACCTAGAGCGATGGTGGAGTCAACTCTTGGCGTCTCTAGACTTCTCTCTGAAGCTCTGGACTCGGCAATCAACGAAGGTTATATTGAAGCACTGAAGCAAAATGATCTCAATCCTGTTGCTTCGCCGAATGTCGTAATCAATCAGTATCCCGAGTATGGTCAGACTGCAGCTGAAATCAAGAACAATCTGGAATACGAGATGGAAGTCGAGGTTTTTCCTGGTGTTGAATTTGGTGATATCAAGGGACTCAAGGTTGACCCCCCAAAGAAAGAGACGGTTCTGGATGCTGATGTCGAAAAAGTGATTACAAATCTCTTGAAACAAAAGTCCACATTCAAGGAAGTTGATCGAGCGGCCAAGATGGGGGATTTTGCTGAGGTTACATTTGAAGGATTCATGAAGAAAGTTCGGATTGATGCGATGTGTAGCAAGAATCACCCGGTTGTCTTGGGCGACAAAAGCTTGATTCCGGGATTCGAAGAAGAAATCGTCGGAATGAAAAAGGGTGATACCAAGGAATTCAAAATTAAATTCCCAAAAGACTACCACGCCAAAGATTATGCTGGCAAAGAAGCTGAATTTAAGTTGACACTAATTGAATTAAAGGAAGTTGTCCTGCCTGAGCTCGATGAAGCTTTTGTGTCTGCTTTTGGCCAGAAAGATGAGAAAAGTCTTCGTGATGCGATCAAGGAAAACTTGGGCAAAGAAATGGAACAGCGATACCAAGACGATCTCGAAATTCGGGTAATCGACAAGGCGCTTACCAAACTAAAGGCCGATGTCCCTGAATCAATGATCAAGAGAGAAACTGACCGACTGATCGAAAATTACAAACATCAACTTGAACATATGGGTGTCAATTTGGCTTCATATCTCGATAGCATCAAGAAATCAGAGGATGATTTGCGCAAAGATATGCGTCCTGCTGCTGAGAAAAATGTCAAAGTTGGGCTTATGCTTGGCGAAATCGTCAAGTCTCAAAAGCTTGACCCAGAAGACCAGGAATCAGGCAAAAAGGCGATTGAATACTTGGTCAAAGAATTAGTCAAATAAGGATTATATGAGCTATCTCGTTCCGATGGTGATCGAAAAAACGCTCCAAGGTGAGCGGGCATACGATATTTATTCCAGACTCCTGAAGGATCGGATTATTTTCTTGGGTGGTCCAATAGATGACGAAGTTGCAAACTTGATTATTGCACAGCTTCTTTTCCTCGAAGCTGAGGACAACAAGAAAGATATTCAAATGTATATTAACTCTCCCGGTGGCAGTGTTTATTCTGGGTTGGCGATTTACGACACGATGCGCTATCTGAAGCCGAATGTTTCGACTATCTGTGTCGGATTAGCAGCTTCGATGGGAGCATTTCTGCTCTCTGGCGGGGAAAAAGGCAAACGCTTTGCTTTGCCGAATTCGCGTATTTTGATTCACCAACCTCTTGGCGGAACTCAGGGTCAAGCTTCTGATATCAAAATTCAAGCCGAGGAGATCTTGAAAATTCGAGACGAAATGAATAAAATATTGGCCAAGAACACAGGGCAATCTATTGAGAAAATTGCAAATGACACCGAGAGGGACTTTTATATGAGAGCGGAAGAGGCTTTGAAATATGGTTTGATCGATAAGGTGATCAAGTAAATAAAAGCCTGAAGAAGTTCAAAAGCATCTGAAAAAGCCGAAAGTTTATAGTGAACTGTAGTCCAAAATTTAGTTTGTAGAAAATTGCAAACTGAAGTTTGGACTACAATGCCCGAGGGGGAGGTGAAACTGATGCGAACGATCGATGCGAAGGTGATTACCGCTAATTTGTTTGCTGCCGGCCGACAGTATGTCATGGTACGGGACTTGAATCAAATCAAGGAAGAATTACACAATGCCTTTGCCGAAACTACAAAGGCATTGAATCTCGAGTCGGTTTATATCGAGATTAGTAGGGATACTCTTTGCAATATGGTAGAGGATTGGGGTTTTGTCTTTGCAGTGTGTGATGACATATATTTCCGGTCAGAATGGAGTTTTCCTGAATATTTCTGCCAGGAGTATGTCAACGAAGTTTTCAATTGGCATGTGCCGGTGGAGCTGAGAGAAGTCTTCGATACTGTCATCTGCCAGCATGCCGTTGACAGTCTGGCAGAGACGCCGGAGATTATAAGGGATCGGATTGGCCAGCTTGAGCAGATGGCGAAGCGGTTTTGTCCGTTTTGCGGTGCAAATCGGAAAATCAGACCCAGCCACATCATCAATGTTGCGTTTATCCATCAAGGCTGGAATGTATTGGGATACAGCTGGGCTGATACAGTGGCTTGTCGCGCGAATCCTGAGCGAGCTCGACAAGCGCTGCTTCGGGCTCAACTTGATCAGATGTTGGTGGCAGTTAAAATTTAACTCTTGGTGGCGGAACATTCTCGTTCCGCCACAATTTTTTTTGCTTCAAATTAATTGATTTAAGGCGAGAAAACGCGATTTTTACCCCGATATTATATTAATTCGACCAATTATTGAATTCTCTGGTCGAAAGTGTTGACAAAGTGACAAAATTTCGATAATATCACTCTAGACGCAAAATTTACAGGACTTCAAACAGGGGAAATATTGTTTTTGCGCCAAAATTTACTGATCTAAATAATAATGATCAGAATGTTCTTTGACAACTAAATAGTGATAAGTACAGCAATTGTCTTAATTTTCATTTGCCGCAAGGCAAATGTCCTTAAGATTTCTTTGAGAAAAAATTTGATTTAACTAAATCCCAAAGTTCCGATTCGTCGGAACAATGGGTTCTAGAGCTAAATCGGACTCAATACAAAGTTTTGCAAGCCTTCGGGCTAGTAAAATTTATTTGGAGAGTTTGATCCTGGCTCAGGATTAATGTTGGCAGTGTGCCTAATACATGCAAGTCGCGCGATATAGCGGCAGACGAGAGAGTAACAGAAAGGAATCTACCCCAGAGTGAAGGATAGCCAGCCGAAAGGCTGGGTAATCCTGCATAATCCCGCAAGGGCAAAGCCGCAAGGCGCTTTGGGAGGAGCCTTTCTCCTATCAGCTTGTTGGTGAGGTAACGGCTCACCAAGGCGATGACGGGTAGCTGGTCTGAGAGGATGACCAGCCTCGATGGGACTGAGACACGGCCCATACTCCTACGGGAGGCAGCAGTAGGGAATTTTGCACAATGGACGCAAGTCTGATGCAGCAACACTGCGTGAAGGATGAAGGTTTTCGGATCGTAAACTTCTTTTACGAGGGAATAAATATGAAGGTACCTCGTGAATAAGCACCGGCTAACTACGTGCCAGCAGCCGCGGTAATACGTAGGGTGCGAACATTATCCGGATGTTATTCGGAATTACTGGGCGTAAAGCGTTCGTAGGCGGTTTTGTAAGTTGGATGTGAAATCCTGTGGCTCAACCACATGGACTGTGTCCAAAACTACATGACTAGAGCATAGTAGAGGCAAGTGGAATTTCTGGTGTAGGAGTGACATCCGTAGATATCAGAAGGAACACCAATGGCGAAGGCAGCTTGCTGGGCTATTGCTGACGCTCAGGAACGAAAGCGTGGGGAGCGAACGGGATTAGATACCCCGGTAGTCCACGCCGTAAACGATGCATACTAGGAATGCGGAGAATCGACCCTCTGCGTTTCGAAGCTAACGCGTTAAGTATGCCGCCTGGGTAGTACGGCCGCAAGGCTAAAACTCAAAGGAATTGACGGGGACCCGCACAAGCGGTGGAACATGGGGTTTAATTCGTCAACAAGCGAAGAACCTTACCAGGGTTTGACATCTAGAGAATCCCGCCGAAAGGTGGGAGTGCCGCAAGGAGCTCTAAGACAGGTGTTGCACGGTCGTCGTCAGCTCGTGCTGTGAAGTGTCCCGTTAAGTCGGTAAACGAGCGCAACCCCTATCGTATGTTACTTTTTCATACGAGACTGCCGGTGTTAAATCGGAGGAAGGCGGGGATGACGTCAGATCAGCGTGACCCTTACATCCTGGGCGACACCCGTGTTACAATGGGTAGCAACAAAGGGTTGCAAAACCGCAAGGTGGAGCTAATCCCGCAAAACCTACCCCCAGTTCGGATTGAGGGCTGAAACTCGCCCTCATGAAGTCGGAATCGCTAGTAACCGTGGGTCAGCCATACCACGGTGAATACGTTCTCGGGTCTTGTACACACCGCCCGTCAAGTCAGGAAAGCCGGTAACGCCCGAAGGCCTCAACAGAGGACCACGGTGGGATCGGTGATCAGGACTAAGTCGTAACAAGGTATCCGTATCGGAAGGTGCGGATGGATCACCTCCTTTCTAAGGAACATCGAGAAGATCAATTTATTGATCCTCGAGATGGTCGATCGCCAATCACCCCGATCTATCGGGGAGGAGGCGCAAAATCCTTTTGGTTTACGACCAAAAGGTCTGTGCTCTATCACTATTTAGTTGCAAAAGAACTATCCCATTATCTAGTGGGAAGGAAAACCGCTCTTTGGGCGGTTTTCCTGATTTATATCACGCCATATGCTTGTCTTGAGACGAAAAATCAATTATTATATGAACATGAAAAATAAGAATTATTCGTTCTCTTTGGGTAAAATAATGTTCATGGTCGTGCTTGGGGCATTTGCCTGGTATGCAGTGAAGCATTTGGATCAGACAAAACAAATAGTAACTGCCCTAACAAAAGGCAAAATCGAATGGGTGTTGTTGGCCGTCTTGGTTTTAGTATTTTACTATTATGTTTATACTATCTTTTTCAAAACTTGTTTTGTTTATTTTGATCTTAACTATTCTAAAAAACGCTTACTGATGGTGTATTTAGCTACCAAGTTTACTGCTATCGCTCTGCCTTTGGCGACAATTGGCCAGATAGCTTTATTTGTTGGTGAGGCTAAGAAAGAAGGGGAAGCTGTGGTCTCGGCGACTTTTGCTGCTATTTTTGCGATGGTGACCGATGTTATAGCTTTTTGGATTATTTCACTTTTGCCGTTATTTGTTCTGGGGCAGAGTAACAATATATCTTCTTATTATCAAACTGTTTTTGGTATTTTTACATTAATTGTTGCAGCCTTGATGGCTGCAGGGTATTACTATTTTCGTAACAAGAAATTTTCTCACAAAATCTTCGATTGGATCTCCAAAAGTTTGCAAAAGTTCAATATTGAGCTACCGGAGGAAGAATACCCGCGACATGTCTCGGGTCAGGGCAGGAAGATTATTTCAAAGGCATTGGCAATTTCTTTGTCTTTGCAAATCTTGCAAATATGTATCTTGAGTTTAATGTTTCTTGCTTTTGGTCAAGAAAATCATCTAAATTTAGTATTGGTGTCCTATACAGTAGGGATTTTGTTTACGATTCTCTCAATAACACCTCAGGGAGCAGGAGTAGCAGAAGCAACTATGGTTATTACAATGGTTTCAGGTGGTGTTCCCCTGGAAAATGCTGTACTTATTACTGTAGGATTTCGCGGCTTGATTTATTTGGTGCCAGTTCTGCCTGGTTTTTGGGCGTTTAATCGCTTGAAATTGTTAACCGGTGATTCGAAAAAATAAATTTGATAGGCTTAGAAATATTTGTATGAAAAAGTATGAATGTCCGGAAGGCATTTTTTTATGAAAATAGTCATTGGAAGTGAGTCGTTTCCACCCAATATCTCCGGTGTTTCTACAGCTGCTGAAATTTTGGCACGAAATCTGGCAGCGGCAGGACACCAAGTTTTTGTGTTCGCTCCGAGTGTTTCTCTCTCCAATTCGATTGAAGACGACACCCGCGGATACAAGGTTTTCCGGCTAAAATCGATCGAAAATCCATTCAGAAAAGGGTTTCGAGTCTCGATTTTGCCCGGTCAAAGTGTCAGAGAGGAGCTTGCAAGAATCAATCCTGACATTGTTCATCTCGAGGATCCAACTTCGATTTGCTCAAGCTTGCTGAAATACGCTCGGAAGAAATCAATTCCGGTAGTTGTGACAAATCATTTCAATCTTGATTATTTGATCTCTTATCTTAAATTATTGCAGCCATTTGAAAAGCAAACGCGGCAGATACTAAAACACTATCTTGCCAGGTTTTATAATCGTTGCGATAAGGTAATTTGTCCAACTGAAACCGTCAAAACGCATCTGTTGGAGTGGGGAGTTACAACCCCAATCGTTGCGATTTCAAATGGTGTCGATTTGGCCAGATTTTTTTCCTTTTCTAGTTTGACCAAGATTCGTTCCAAATATCGTCTGCCGACAAAATCACTTGTTTTGTATCTTGGCCGCATCGACAAAGACAAGAACATGGAGGTTTTGATCCGGTCAATTCCGATTGTAATCAAAAGCAGCAATGCGAAATTTGTGATTGCGGGCAGTGGCGACGAATTGGAAAATTTGAAAAAATTAGCAGCAGAATTGGATGTTTTGAAAAGAATAATTTGGACAGGTCGGATCGAGCGTGATTCAAGCAATTTGGAACAGCTTTATCAAGCGGCCTCCGTCTTCGTAATTCCTTCCAAAATTGAGACGCAAAGTATTGTGACAATGGAGGCAATGGCTGCGGGCTTGCCAGTTGTTGGAGCAAATGGGGGAGCACTTCCAGAGTTGATTTGTGATAGTGAAAATGGTTTTCTTTTCGATCCTGAAAGTGAGAGCGATTTAGCGAAGAAGCTATTAATTATTTTGAAAAATGATAAACTAAGACAGCAAATGTCGAAAAGTTCACTTGAAAAAATAGCTGGTCATGAACTGGGGTTAAGCTTGGAGAAAACTCTGAAAATTTATGATCAGGTAATCAAAAACAAAAATGCCAAAAATTGATTTAAAAATTGTATTAAGTCGCCGTTTTTTGCTTGTAATCTCAGTCATAGCTATGTCGGCGCTTGCTGGATATCTTCTCTATTCGCATTATACTCAGGTTTTGCCCGATTCTGCGATTCATTTTCTAAATGATGTACCTCAAGCCCAAAGTGGGGACAAAGTTTTGGTTTTCTCGCCTCATCCAGATGACGAGTCCTTGGCGGTGGGCGGATTCATTGCTGATGCAGAAAAGTCCGGCGCTGAAGTTGAAATTGTTTTGGTGACTGACGGGAACAAACATGGACTGAAGGAAAAGCGTTACGCTGAATTTGGGAGAGCAACTGCTGATCTGGAAGTGAAATCGAGTGATCTGGTCTATCTTAACCACAAAGACGGGGCGCTACAATTGGAGAATCAGCAAGTAATTCGTGACCAATTCAAACAGATCATTGATACTTTTAAGCCGAACATTATATTCTCTCCGTCTTCTTCTGATAGTCATCTCGACCACAAAACAACTGGCGAGAGAGTTAACGACGTGCTGAGTCAGGAAAATTTCTCTGGCAAAGCGTATCAGTATTTGGTTCATGCTGCTCATTATCCTCAGCCGAAGAGCTACGAGCCCGATCAGTATTTACTTCCACCGCTTCGCTTGATAACCTTTGATAAGGAATGGCAGAGATATTTGCTAAGTAGCAGTACTGAAAACGCCAAATACAAAGCGGTGATGGAATATCAAAGTCAATTGAAAACTCCGATTTTGCGAGGTGTGATGATGTCATTAATCAGGCAAAATGAACTTTTTGCTGTAAGTGGGGGAAACTAAAATGTTTGAGAATTTATTAGCGATTGTATTTCATTTCCTGGCCCATCTCGGCATTTGGGGTGCGATGATCTCGATGATTATCGAAAACCTGGGGATTCCGTTTCCAACGGAAGTTGGCTATTTGATCGCTCAAAACATAATTAATTTGCAAAAACTGGATTATTTTGTCGTTTTGATCATTTTGACCCTTGGTCATGTCATCGGTGCTGTGATTTCTTATCGGATCGGAAAGTTTGGTGATAGTAAGATTACGAAACAAATCTGGAAGGGGCCGAAGATCAAGGCAGTTCACGAGAAATTGACAGTTTGGTATCAAAAATACGGTACTTTGACCGTATTCCTAACTCGTTTTGTTGGTTATGTTCGTCCTTGGAGCTCGCTTGTTGCTGGTTTTGCCAATGTCCCTTTCTGGCCCTTTCTGATCTGGACAGCGATTGGTTCATTTCTTTTCAATATCATAGTGCTTTATTTCACTGATATCTTTCTCTCGATTTGGCGTCATTATACAGGCTTGCATTTTCTACTGGTAGTTTGCGGGCTGATTCTCTTCTTTGGCTTGGTGATCTACAAGATAATCGAGAAATGGTACAAGAAGCGAAGGAAATCAGCCAAAGCCTGATTGTTTTTGCACATATTATGACAAGGGTTGAAAAAAGGTCAAACTTTTGTTAAACTCTTAACGTTGTTTTGAATATAATATTTATCGAGCAACAGTTTAAATAGGCATTTCTTTTTGGGCGCGTAGCTCAGTTGGTTAGAGCACGTCACTGATAATGACGGGGTCGGAGATTCGAGTTCTCCCGCGCCCACCAAAAGATGTCTATTTTTTTGTTTACAATATTATTATTTTGAGCGAAACTTTGTATTTGAAATTTTTTTTGTTAAGATAATATTGAATTAACTAAACATTGCAAGGAGACCAATTGCCAACTATTCGACATCTGATTTCTCATGTGAAAAAGTTTGGTTACAAGCATCGTCTTCTCTATCTTTTGTGCTCAATGATCGTATTCTGGGCGATTTTTGATGGTATTATTTCATACATTACACCACTTTTGATCGTGAGTAGGGGGATATCCAAGACAGATATGGGATTGATTATCGGTTTTTCTTCGCTTGCCGGAGCCTTTTTTGACTTCATCATGTGTTGGATCTTCAAAAACGCGACGCACCGCCGAATTCTCCTTTTGATGTTTGCAATTTGCGTCATCTATCCATTGCTGCTCTGGAGTGCTTACACTGTCAGTCTTTTTGTTGTCGCGATGGTAATCTGGGGATTTTATTATGATCTTCACAATATTTCAAATTTTGAATTTGTCGGAAACGAGATGCCGAAGGATGAGCACTCTTCTAGCTTCGGCCTGATTCATGTTGCGGGCTCATTTGGATATCTGATGGCACCGATCTTGGCCGGATTGGTAGTAGGTTATTTCGTTGATTGGAAGCCCCTGGTCTTGGCTTGGATTTTTCTCCTGATCTCATTTTGTTTTTATTTTGCCTTTAGTATGAGCCAGCGGAAAGAGAAGCGCGAGCGTCTGGAGATTCGAGAGAGATTGAAGCCAATAAATCTTTTGCACGAGCTAAGTTTCTGGCATCGAATTGGCAAACTAATTGCACCAATCCTGATTTTGACATGCCTCATCAATGTGATTGATTCTTTCTTTTGGACTATTGGGCCACTTCTGGCCGAAAGTTTCAGTAAATATCATAGTTTTGCCGGTTTTTTCATGGTCGCTTTCACTTTGCCTCCCTTGTTGGTCGGATGGGGGATTGGCTTTGTGACGGCAAAATTTGGCAAGAAGAGAACCGCTTTTACGGCATTTATTATCGGGTCTCTCTTGCTTGCGACGATGTTTTTGTTCAAAGATCAGCTGATTTTGACGGCAATTGTCTTCGTTTCCTCTTTTGCAATTTCCTTTGCTTGGCCGTCAATCAACGGCGTTTATGCTGATTTTATCGCGGAAACAGATTCACTGTCCCGTGAAATCGAGAGTATGGAGGATTTCTTCGGAAATCTGGGCTATATCATCGGTCCAATTCTGGCCGGATTCTTCGCTGACCATTTTGGCAATACTATGGCGTTTTCTATTCTCGGTATTATTGTCGCTATCGTTTCTCTGATTTTGATGCGATATACTCCGAAGAAAATCAAGATTGACAAAGCGACCGAGGCGCCGAGTCATTTCGCGATAATCAATGAAATCGAGTCCTGAACTAGAAAAATGCAAAAAAATAGGCGGCGATCATATTTGATCGCCGCCGGAGTTTGCTATATCCAGCCTTTGAGATAATCCCTCGCCGTTACCGCTTTTTCGAGTAGCCAGTAAAGTGGAGCGGGCAAACGTTGGAACCAATTTCCTCCATTGAGCGGTTGGCTCGGATCCGGACGATACGGGATCGTCAACACACCCTGAATGTAGAATCGGTTTTGGGCGCGAAAGAGCAGTTTGGCTCTCTTCAAGTGGAGGTCGTGACATACCAGTGTAACTGATATTTTGTCTGGTAAATTGCTCTTTTCGCTTGCCAGCTCCCTGATTAAGTTTTCATACTCGAGGACTTGGCTGTGGGTATTGTCTGACTGGTCTTCCCAGATAATCTGGTCTTTGGGAACACCCTTTGTGACCAGACCCCAGTAGAGCATACTGCATTCCTGCCTTGCTGGGACCAGGCACTCCTTTGACTCGTCGGTATTGGACATTAGTACACATTTCTGTTCGGGGTCGATGGCTTTCTTGCCTCCGACGATGAACAGAATTGTGCTGTCGGATCCAGCTTTCTTCCAAGCAGTGACGGCAACATCCGTCAAACGATCGACAGTTTCTTGCCCCAATCCTTCTGGAAGAAGCGCGACTACTCCGTTGAAGACCCTTTGTGGACTTCGCGTCAAGAAGATAAACAATTCTTCGAACCTGCCTTTCCGCGTCTTGTGTAATTATACAACAACTATTCTATTTGTCAAGTTTGCGGAACATTTAATTATATAGTATTCTTACTTCTAACTGCTAGGGATTTATTAGCTGGGGCCTATAGTTAAGTGGTTTAACACGGCATTCGCATTGCTGAGTCCCGAGTTCGATTCTCGGTAGGTCCACCATCCTTCGCTCAATGCATTCAGCTTGCGGCTACGGATGGCAGTTACATTCAAGTCGCAAGACGAATACATCATTGATTAAAAATATTTATGTTAATAGGAACACACCTAATAACCGGTGGAGTACTTGGAGAGGTGGTCGGGAATCCGATTGCTGCCTTTGGTGTTGGGCTACTGAGCCATTTCTGTCTTGACTCGATTCCACACTATGATTTGACTGATGGTGGAAAAATTACAAAGCGTCAGATTGCGCTGATTTTGGCCGAGGTTACTATTGCGATCCTCTTGATCGCCCTGATGAAGCCAAGTCTTGCCCACAATTCTCCCTTTTTGTGGGGCGGATTGGGTGGAGTCTTGCCTGATTTGGTCGATAATGTGCCACTTTGGAACAAAAGTTTCCGCAAACTTCGATTTGGATACCTTTTCAACCAATTTCACGAGTGGACACATCATTATCGCCCGCCAGCTTGGCTTGGCTTGCTCTCTCAAGCCGTTACTCTTATAATAATGTTGATAATACATTTCAAATTGATTAAATAGTTTGGAGGGAAAATGAAATTTGTTTATTTCTTCGGCCTCATAATTCTCGGCTTTGTTACTATCAAATTTAATAAATGGATCACAGATAATACTGGGAGAATTGATTTTGCTGAGAAAATATTAAGTTCAGGCGGGACATACACTTTTTGGCAAATTTTCGGAGTGGCGGCAATAGCCGGAGCTTTCTATATCGCTTTTGGCGGGGCATTTTAATAAATTGTTTTTAGTCCTCCCTAAGTCTTGAAAAATAATGCTTTTTCTTGTAGTATCTGAATGTTGAATTTTTTGGGCCCTTAGCTCAGTTGGCCGCCGGCCCAGAAGGCCTCTGGCCTGGAGGGTAGAGCAAAATGGAAGGATTTACATACGTATTAAAGAGACTAATGGATCAGCGTCTTTATATTGGCTCGACAAATAATTTGGATCGCAGAATCACTGAACATAACGCAGGTAAGAATCAATCTACAAAAAATCGTCGGCCATTCATCTTAGTTTATTCGGAGAGATTTGATAATCTTGCTGAGGCGCGTAGACGTGAGAAACAGTTTAAATCAAGTCATAGTGTTTTGTGTAAATCGGCTGGATGGGTCGATAAGCATAAATAATATATTCGGGCCCTTAGCTCAGTTGGTAGAGCGCCTCGTTTGCAACGAGGATGTCGCAGGTTCGAATCCTGTAGGGTCCACCATTGAGACTTTTCACCATCGGATACACCACTTTCACTTGTCTGGGAGCGAGAAAATGCTGGTTCTAACCTAGCATTTTTTTGTTTTATTTGAATCATCATTTTCGCAAACGGTTCGCGCCAAAAACGATCTCCCACATTCAAAATTCCATTATCCATCGTC
>JAPLVL010000042.1:2898-13612 GCA_026397135.1 Candidatus Berkelbacteria bacterium | reverse complement strand
CCTAAGAAATTTCAACGTTTCCTTAAGAGGTTACCACTTTTTTATTGCAAAAAATTAACAAAAACTTGCCGTACAACTTTTTCGTGTTCAGCTGAGCACGAATTTACCACACTAAAGAGTGAGGAGCCAACATTTTCTTGATTTATTATTGCTTTCGTGGTATAGTAGCGACGAAATCCCCACTGAAAGGATACGACGATGCTTCGTTATCTTCTCTGTTTTGCAGCTCTGCTCACTGTAACTGCTGCAATGTCCGCCCGCTTTGGCAATTACATTAATCCCGGTGTAATTGTCCGCAATCGCGTCATGGTTCCGCTGCGAATCCTCTGCACCAAAGAAGCAGATCTCCAATGGGATCAGAATTGTCAGACCGCCACCTTCACCGACATTGACCAGAACACGATCAGTATTACCGCCGGATCGACTGTCGCGACTTTTAACGGCATGGAGACGGCTTTCCCTTTGCCTGCCTTCGTCTGGAGGGGACAGTTAATGGTGCCGGTCGCCGCAGTCAAATGGCGGCTTGGGCTGCATTACAAATTTTACGGTGATATTCACCTGATTCGAATTTTCAGCAACAAAGACGAGTTGATCGTCTCACTCCCGATCGAGTATCAAGTAATACTCAAAGACCCAATTTGATTCTCAAAGCCCTCGACTACTTACTGTCGAGGGCTGATTTTTTGATATTTAATACCTCCAAATTTGTGGTAGAATAGGAATATGACAACAAATTTAAACGAAAATAATTTAGCAGAAAATCCGGAAATACTGACTGATTTGGAGTTGGCGGCAACAGAATACGGAGAGCACAAAGGTCTTGGCACTGATTATGTCGAAAGCCACCAAAAGGTATTGGTAGCTGAATATCTAATTAAAGATCCAGACAACAAGGTAGAAATTGTTGATAAATTGATAATCGACATTCAAGCCAAAGCCGAGCGGGATATAATCGTGTCCTGGATTGACAAAATCTTCCAAATTAATGCCGGAGCCTTGGATCTTTTGGCAAAATACGAACAAATGGAAATTTCATCGAATCCAATAAAAGATCATACATTTCTGACTGTCATGGACAATCTCAAAAAGGCGATGCCAAAAATTGATGAAGTCGAAACACTCCTTTCCAGTTTCAATTCAGACAATGCCGAAATCCTGAGTCAGAGCAAGACGCTCGAAGCGAATTATAATGAGATAATGAAAATCGACGATTTGGCTTTTTTCAAAATCAAAAGCCTTGGACTTGGTAGCGAATTGAAATATAAGCTAAGTGCAAATTATCGCCAAAAGGTTGCAGCAGAGCGAATAGAGAAACAAAACAAAATTGCAGCTGATCGCCTTGCACTCCAGACAGAGATTGATTCGCGTCGCGCTGAGACCGACGACAAAATCAGCCAGGTCAGCGCCGCTATCGATCAAATGGAGATTATCGCAACCAAAGATCTGGATACGATAACCCAAAATTTTATTAGCGATAGCCAGAAAATGAACGATCCATCTATGTTTGCGGCGCGATTTCTGGAATTTGCCAGTTTCATCCTCGAAATCAATTCGAGCATAAACCAATTTGAAAAGAAAGCTCTAGCTCTCGATCAGTACGATTTTAAGTCGAGAAATTCAATCAATTTGGATGATTTCAAAAACAATTTTCAGACAAAATTGAAGAACGCACTAAAAATTGAAGATCTGTCCGACCCCAAATCAATTGTTATGCTCTTGCTTCGCCAAAAGACAGTAAATTCAATCAACTTATTTTGGCAAAAGTATCTTGACCTTTGCTATTTTTCCAAGCTTATTGAAGCAAACCAAAGTTCTTTGGGTAGTCAAACAATCCCAGAATTTTTGAATGAAACGAAGCCATTTTATCATGACATCAATCTTTTACATACACCAACTCAGATAGAATTTGCCGAACTGGAGAAAAGCAATCAGATCTTGCAGAACATCAAGAGTACCTCACCCGAAATTGTAGATGATCAAGTAATCCGAGATTGTCTCAACAGATTACTTGACGCACGCCTTCATTACGAAGATATGATTAATAATTATGAAAGAATCATACTTTTTCATACTTGTAGTGATAACGAAGCTGAAAATATTCTACAAACGAAAAAAATCGATACTGTTGATAGTAAATTGGTATTTTCGATTAATGAAATCAATGCTGAAAAAATTGATGACGGCTCAGAAAATAACAATGTTTACCTAGCTTTTCCTTCTTTCTGCGCGATGAGCGGACATGATTGGCGAGAAATTTCCGATCTAAATCCAACTTTTTCTGCTCGAGCCTACCAATCAGCTGCAAAACTTGCTTTGGCGGATGGAATTTCGCTTAATTTAGACCAAACTGCCATCTTCATCGATAAAAATAATCTCGAAAATTGGAAACAAAGGATGGAAAAGATTGGCATGGATCCAAATTGGATTGCGAAAAACTTAATCGGCTATGAATCAATTGAATCACTGTCAACACTTTACTTTCGACAAATCAGTGCAAATAGTGAGCAAAAATATCCTCTAAAATTGGTAAAGAAAAGTTTTGTCCCCGAAGTAGTCCCAGCAAATTCTGAGAGACAAACTGAGTCTAAAACTATAATGGTGCCGGCCTTTACTCTCGTAAAATAATCTACCAAAAAATTTCCCGCCATGAATATGTCATGGCGGGAGAAAAGTATTTTGACGAGAACGCTCTAGTCCTCGTCGAGAGAGATATACTGGTCGTACGAAACCATACGTGCTCGCTGATATGCACTCTTGACACGCGGATTTTTGGCACGCTTGGCGAGCCGGTCGATATCGCCAAAGTGGTGGCGACCACAGATACCCATGGCGGAAGCGATTGCCAACTTCTGTGCCGGAGTTTTGGCGTTGCGCTGAAGGCCCTTTAGTTGACCCCAGACATCGTTGTCAACCGAAGTGTGTTCGAGAATCAAAGCATTCAAGTAAGCCTCAAAAGAGACTGCCTTTTGCTGCTCCGAATAGAGAGCCGCGTCACGCTTCGGATTGGGACGCGAAAACGCCCTTGCCAAAGTGCAGCCGTGATCTTCCTCTTCACAGTAGTAACACATTTTTGCACCTCCGATAACAAATCAGCTTGTTATCCAAAATCAAAATACTATGACACGAATTCGCAAAGAATGGAAAAAATTAGAAAAATTAGCTCCTGGCTAACATTTTTGGTAATTAGAAAATAATTTAAAAAAATTAGGAGGAGAAATTTCTTTCTCCTCCCGGATATATCTAATCAATTGAGGGCTCAAAGAACCAGTCCGTCAGTTTCTGCCAGAAGCTCTTCTCCAACTTGCGAGCATCCGCTTCAAGCTTCTCGCGCAAGCTGTTGATTGCCTGCTCCGTCGTGTCTTCAGCGTCTTTGAGCGCTGCAGCAAGCCGATTTCCTTCGGCCCGCACACGCTTGGGCTGATTGGACTCGAAGTCGATTACCTTCGGAGCGACGTTCGCCGTTTTGGTTTTGGCAGCCAGGAACTGATCGTACGCAGCAATCTTTGCTTCACAATCAGCTTTCTTTGTCTCATTCATTGAGATTTGGCGAACAAGCTTGCGGCGATCTTCCAACTTGAAATCAGCTGTTGAGGCTGCAATCGCATTGGCATTGGAGCGGAGGTAGCCCATTTTCCCTTCCTTGTGGCCATAGGCGAACTCCATCCAAAGGTAGCCGTAGATAACCGCTGCTGCCAGGACATAGACAACCCATTCCGGCAGATTCTGCTTGGAATGGTGCAAAGCTCGGAAGAGACCGTGCGAACCCAAGACGACATCGATCGTCAGGAAACTGGTGAAGGCAATCACGATACCGACCTGCCACCAATTCTGATAGCCGCTTTCGTCGCGCACGGTAGCAACAGCTTCCTTACCGTCATCGCTTTGGACTTGGCTATGACCGTTGCAGGCACTGTCAACAATTTTGTGTTGCTGATTGATCCTGCGCCGATCGAAGTTCGGGTCCATCTCTGCCTTGTGTTGGAGGTCCTTCACGACACTCTCACGCGACAGATATTTGATCACAATACCGTTAATGGTAAGGATCAGGAACCCGACAAGCCAAAAAGGGATGAGCATTACGGAAACGGGCCGATATTGATTCAGAGCTTCTACCAGAAGACCGATAGACAGCCCCAAGACCAACCCCAACCCCAGGCGAGCAAGCCATTCAACCATTTGCTGCACCACATTGCCACTGGTCGCGCTCTCCTGACCCATCAGAGCTACCATTTCGTCCTCAGAGATTCCAGGGACAGTCAGCGACTTATACTTCGCTTGATCAGCACCGAGTTTCTTGATGATTGCAGGCAGATCCTTCTTGGCCTTCGTCGCGTCTGCTTTGAGCTCTGCTTCTCGCTCAGCCTGAGCTGTTTTGATTTCTCCTTGCTGAGTTTCGAAAGCTCCTTTGCTTCTCAAACATTCGGTCAGCCAGGCATTAAGTACTTCCTTGTACACCTTTTCGCAATCCTTTACCTTTGTCCACTTGAGCTTACAAAGGTTTACATCAGTCCGCCGATCATAGTTGTTGAGAAGAGAGTAGAATTCATTCAACTGCTCTTCGGAATAGCGACCTACAGCGGTTCCATCGTTCTTCACGATCCCCTCACCTCCCGAATTCGAAATTAGCTTTTCGAGTTTAAGAAGAGATGATGCCTGGGGTTGTGATTCTTCCAAGGTTTCTGTACCCATCACGCACTCCTTACTTGCCCTCGGCAAGATCACCGATTTGTTCAATTCCACTGTCGGCGTCAACCACACCCTTGATCACGACTCGGCGATCCGATTGATTCCCGAGCCAGTTGCTCCAATCTAATCGGTTATTGTTGGTAAGACCAAACAACCCGATCGCGCGAAGATTGTTTTGTGCCAGAAGTTCAGCACAAGCAGATTTGATATCCTCTTTGTCTGCAAAGAAATCATTGTCACCATCGGTGAAAATCACGACTACAACGGGAAGATCAGGATGTTTCTGACAATATTCAATCGACAGAAGCAACATATTGAGCGGTCGAGTCCTTGGCGTTGGGTCGCCCTTAATTAAACCTAGCAACCCACCAGGACCAAAATCATCCGAAGTCGGAATCGTATTTTGTTCGAAGATGAGTTTGTTTGTCGACGAGAGTGTAAACATTTTACAACTCGAAGACGGGGGAAGAATATGGAGCAAATGGTCTTCCCAATCCGTAACATTAGAAAGACGATCTTTGAAGGAATCAGAATTGTCGATCCCTTCTACCAAACCAACTCTCTCCTCTTTGCAGCCATTACAACCGCAGAGGAGCAAGAAGAAGACCAAAGTCCACGCCATGATTCTTTTGAACATATTAATTCTCCTTGTCAAAGTGCGCCGTACCAACGCTTTACCCAAAATATAGCAACTCAATCTCGAAACAAATGGAAACAAAAAGAAAAGCTGCCAGACATTTGTGTCTGGCAGCGGTAATTTCTCATTCAAATTGGATCTGGTCGAGATAGAAAATCATCTTGCCAGGGTAGAGAGGACGGGAGGCACTCCAGCAAAAACCGGAAATTACACAATTTTGTTTGTCTTTCGGCAAAGCAATTTCATATTTTTTCCAATCCTTGCCAAGCTTAGTCCAGCCGAGAGTCAAGAGAGGGAGAGAGTCAGAATATTTCTTGCCGTATGAATTAATCCCACCGACCTTGAATTCGACTCTCTCTGTTCCATTTTCACCTCGCGCCCAGAAGGTCAGTTTGCTTGCGACCTTAAGGTCATATCCGGGCAAATCTCCCCAATTGCTCTCGGGGTATTGCCAGTAGACGCCGGCCCATCCTTCACTGCCATATTGTGCGTCGTATGTAATCTTGGTACAAACCTGACCGTGATACGGTGAGGTTTTACAGTCCGGTTCGAATTTGACCCTTTCTGCCGCGTCACCCATCCAGCCGGAGGGCACAAAATTACATTTGGTGCTGATTTCGTCGTAAACAACGAAGGGAAATTTATCAATCGAAGCAACCTTGATTTTGGCCGATCGTTTCAGGTAATAAACACCCCAGTTGCTACCGGCATTACCCTCGAAAGTGGCTTTCCACTCTTCGTCAAAGGCCTCAAAGTAGTAGTATGGGATCTTTTCCTTCTTGGCCAATGCCGTAAATTCTCGGATGAAACGCTTCTGATTTTCCAAACTGGCAACAGCGGCACCGACTTTGTCTCCTGCCTTTGGCCAGCCCGTCTCGCCCAAGATGATTTCCTTGCCGGGAAATTCCGCCTTGAGCTCCTTGTAGCTGTCGACGACATACTTGGCGGCTTTTTCGATCGCCACACCATCCCAATAGGCGTAAATGTGAGCGCAAACGAAATCGCAACTGGCAACAAGTTTCGGATGCTTTTGCAGATTTGACCTGATCTCTGCCGTACCAACCTTGAGGCCGGTGTCCTTTTTCTCTTTGTTGATAAGCTCGATAAGCTTATCTTCGGAGAGAAACTTGTTGAAAAGTACCTCGTTTCCCATCACAACTTTCTTGACATGGGTACCCTCGACCGCTTTGTTCAAACTCTGGATCTCGGCTTGGTTGTTTTTGTCCAACTTCCCAATCCAGCAGCCAGGCAAACAATTCATCCCCAGCGCCTCTCCTTTCTTGATCATAAACGGTCCAAGATCGGAGATTGTACTGTAAATCCGGAAATTGTCGGTATGTTTGGCCATCTCGGTCAAATCAGCGCCGACTTCTTCCTTGGTCGGATATGGACCACATGCAGGATTTTGAATCCCGCGAAACGGTCCGTAGCCCAAGCCTTCGAAATATGGATCTTCCGAACTTGTTTGGGCTTTGGTCGAATTTGTCCCTTCTGCTAGCACCTGTGGCACAGCAACAAAGAACAGGGAAAACACTAAGAGAATAGTGACCCATTTCATTTGACTTTCCTCCAACCGGATAAAAGTATCCCCGCAAGCTTGTTCAGCCTGCGGGGCAGTTATTCAGAATATGAATACGAGGCTTTTTCTAATGTCGACGAGTCGCTTTGACAATATTCGACATTACATCGGCTTTGGACTTGGCATAGATACGAAAAGTTTCGTTCACGCCAAGGCCGTTCTTCTCGCCCAGTCGCACATGCGTCCCCAACTTTCCGCCCACAACTGGGATAGTCTGCTGTTGCCATTCAGTATTTCCCGAACTGTCCAACACCCAGAAAGTCACCAGTTCGCCATCGGGAATATTGGAAACATTGGCCTCGACAGCGCACTGCCACCCCAGACTTTCAGCCCCATCCACAGGGAGAGTGATCTCAATTTGGGGATTTCCCGGAACATCGTGACGTACCGGATGATTATTGACATCAATCTCCAAATCTACCGTTTTCTGCATCCCTGTGGAATCAGAAAAGGTAATCGGAACATGAGCCGTACAGGGAAGGCTGGGCGGAATGTATCGACAGTGACCCTTTTCGTAGTCAACTATCTTGCCATTGTCTGGAAAACCATGCTTGAATTCCTTCACCTTGGTTGCCGGTTCCGTGCTGCGATCGACTACATCATAGAAGTCGCTCAGAAACAAACCGTCTTTGTCCCGACACGAGACATTAAGCGTTTTGATTTCTTTGATATCAAGGAAACTACTTTCCTTGGGTGTCTTGTCTGGCTTGACCGGCAACACAGGATCCACAACCGGATCTTTCTCACCCACTGGCACAACCGGACCTGCCCCGCCCTCAATAGGCGTCGGGGGGTTAATTGAAACAGGTGGCAACTTATCGGGGCCACCTCCACTGGTATTGCCGTTGCCTTTCAATGCAATACCAAGGATAACGGCTAAGGCCGCAATCAAAAGCACGACCATAGCGATACGATCCGGACGAAATCGGCGCATAACTTCTCTCCTTTTGTCAAATAGCTCTGTGGCATAACCACTCGCAAAATTACCTTAGATCTTTCCCCCAATGAAACAAATGGAAAAAAATTGAATATATTTGCAATTTGAAAAAAGAGCTTCGGTATTTGCATAAATTAACTTTTTGAAATATCTCTAATTGTTTAAAAATAATTATAAAACTCAGACAAAAATGCGTAATTTTGCAAAATTTATCGGAATTTGTCCCCAAAAACTGGAAAGTTTCTTATTTTTTTCCATTCTTTGTGATTTTTCCAACTGTTAGAGTCTCTATAGACAAAGAAAAATTAAAGATAAGTTTGTCCATCTAACTACTCACTCTCCCTCCAGTGTCATCTCGAGCGAAGTGAAACGGAGTCGAGAGATCTTCTAATAGTTAAGATTTCCCCAACCGTTCGACAGTGCTCACGGGGTCGAAATGACAGACTCGAGTAGGCGGTTATTTGTTCACATATGGACAATTTTAGAGATTTATGGTATAAATAGTTATGATGACAGCCAATAAAAGACAACCTTTGAACTCGCAGAATTTGCGGAATGCCTTCCCGAATTTATATCAGGACATTTTTTCTACGTGCCAAGTTGTTATTTCGGCTGCGGACTCCTTCTTTTGGGCGGGCGAATATGCCCGTTTTTTTGGCGGGCTAGCGATCCAGCAAAAACTGCCAACCAAAGCTTTGATCGGTCTGGAATTTCTGAACGAGAAAAAGTTTTGTTTTGGCCGACTCCATGCTTACAATCCGACAAACAATTCATTTCACGAGCAAAATTTCGATTTTGCCAAGGAAATCAGACTTACCAACTTCCTGCGGGAATATTGGCCGACTCTTGACCCCGAAGGTAAAATCAAAGGGCTCCGGATTCATATTATCTCGGAGTCGCGGTGCGGCGGCGGACTCGGTACTACCGGCGTGCTGATGGCTTGCCTAGCAGCATCTCTGCTTTTGACTGCTGGTCAGATCACAATGGAGGAAATTACGAGCTGGGACAGTGTCAATGTAGATGATCTCTTGACCAATCCAGAGTATGAAAATTTCCGGATTTGCTTCCGGCTTGCTTGGCGGCTTTCTGCTATTGTTCGCGATGGAAATTCCTCTGGTGCGACCAGTTTTTGCGCTATGTTGAGAACTCAGTATCCAGTTATTTTCTTTTCCCGCAATATTTATCAATATTTGAACGATCCGACGATTACCGCTCCCAAGAACAACTTGGAGAACTGCGCTGTCGTCGAGGAAATCCCTTTTTGGGGCAGCAAATTGGAAGAAATTTTTCCGCTGCGTTTGCCTCAGCCCTGGCCGATTGATATTGTTCGAATCTTTTCCGGTACTCTTATCAATACTGAAAATATCTTCAAATCACTCTTGAAATTCAAGGGAGACATCGAGGAACTCGAAGACACGATCAACAAAGAGTTGGCGCCAAATGTTCATACTGAGGACTTAAGTTTTCGTTATCTTTTGAATGCGACCGGCAACAACGACCAGCAATTTACTTACTATAATTACATCAATATTTTCAATATCACTACGATTGAACTTCTCTTAGCCCTGAAAAATCTCTTCCTCTTGGGACCAAACGAAGAAAGTTTACGCCGCTTTGTCGGAGTTATCCGCCAAGCACAGGATTTCAACCATTTTCTCGGGCATTCTACCCCGCTTCTGGACAAGATCTGCCAAAGCTTCGACGAGACAATTTCCAGCGAGAATGAGTTTCAGATCGCTGGCGCCAAGATCGAAGGTATCGGCAAAGGCGGCCATGTCGTTTGTATCGGTCCGGCCGACACAGTCACTACGAAAGTAGTCGACAAAGCAGAGGCGCTGGCAGAGGAAACCAAGAAGGACATTTATATCGATTGGATCTCTTCACTCGATGGTTTTGGCGAGGCCGGTCTGGTTGTCGAACAATTTATTCCCAAAAGCCACTATTCTTCATATGTTTCGCCTCAATGTCAGAGATTGACCTCCTTCACAAATTCCAATTCGGAAATAAAAATTGTCGAGCCCCACAAAGCACAGGAAATTATCCAGGACTACGATTTGGCTCTTTTCATGCCTGAACACAAAATTTTGATCAAAGGCGAAGTTCTCTCTTCTAAAGAGATTCCTTCGGCCAAGGCAGCGACTGAAATTATCAACAAAATATTGCAAAGTCCGGATTTTAAGATTACAAACGCCGGTTTTGCCGAAACAAGTTATGGTCAATCACGCTATGAACTTCAGAGCAAAATCATCATTCCGCTTGGCAAAGCTTTTCAGAAAATCACCGGCAACAAGCTTGATTTCCAAGTTCACGGCGGTATGTACGACGATTATACAGTCAGTCTCAACATCAAAAATCTGAAAATTGCCGTAGTTGACAATATTAAATAAATTTAGATCTCAGCGCTCGAGCCCAATCCAAAATACTCGATTTTTTCGCCCAAAACCTCTTTTAGCAAATCGAAACCAGCCAAGCCAGTACAATGGTTTGTATAGATTTTCTCAATATTGTAATTTTCCAGTTTGCTAGCGATTTCGCGTATCAAAATTTGCTCTTCGACACTATATTTCTCAGGCTTTTTGAGGTGAAAGCCACCAAAGAGAGATTTGATTGGATAGTCAGGGAAAATTTTCTTCGTCATTCGAAGCATATTTAGAACATTGCTATGGCCACAGCCAGTAAAGATATTTAATTTACTATTTTCCAAGATAATGACGAAAAGTTCATGCAGAAAAGTATCTGGCACGAACTCTCGGTCCTTTTCTATCGATAAGCCTTGGTTGAAATGTGTGACCGCTTCTACCTGCTTAATCTGCGTAACTATGAAAATATTTTCGCCGATTTCCGAAGGCGCATCGAGAAGATCGAAGCGGTCGCG
>JAPLVL010000042.1:0-2858 GCA_026397135.1 Candidatus Berkelbacteria bacterium | reverse complement strand
TCGCGAAATTGATTTAGTTTCTTGGTAGGCAAGCCAATATAGCGACTAAACAATTGGTGGTCGTGGAAAAATGGCCCAAAAGCGCTTTCCTTGATATACACTTTGGCGGATTTATTGACGCGGAAAAACGCCGGCAAGCCGCCGCCATGGTCATAATGACCGTGTGAAATTATCACACTTTCGACTAATGCGAGATCAATTCCAAGAGTTTTGGCATTTTTGACCAAAGCATCATTCGAACCGGTGTCAAATAGTATTTTGTGATCACCCTTTTCAATAAAATAAGAGAGTCCATTTTCTGGCTTCAGTCTCTTATTGTTTGATCCCAAATTATCAACAAGGCAGGTTATTTTCATCGTTTTACCTATTTAGATATTTTTATTATAATGAAATAGGAATAGAATTCAATAACGATAAATAAATTAATGGAATTAACTCCACAATAAGGAAAAAATGGATTCACAACAAATTCTCGGGATTATCAAGCTAATTTGGCCATTAGCACTATTGCAGTTCGGCCTGCAAGTGTACTGTGTTATTGATATCGTCAGAAGAAATCGGACTCGCAATCTGTCAGTGCCAATCTGGCTAGTGATTGTCATTTTCGGTGAGATTTTGGGCTCAATCATTTATTTGATTATTGGGAGGAGCGAAGAATGAGTGCGATTTCAGTCAAAAATTTAGTCAAAAAGTTTGGTGATTTCAAGGCGGTGGATGACCTTAGTTTTGAGATTACAGAGAAGAGAGTTTTAGGGTTTCTGGGTCCAAACGGCGCCGGAAAGACCACAACGATCAGACTCTTGGTCGGCCTCTCGAGATTAGAAAGCGGCGAAATCTCGATTTGTGGTGAACCTGTAATTTTTGGCCAATCCAAAACCAATCGACTAATCGGCTATTTGCCGGAGCAGCCAGCCTTTTACACTTGGATGACCGCCTCGGAATATTTGAGTTTTGCCGCTCGTGCAAGTGGAGTCACGGATGGTTTGGACCAGAGAATCAAAAAAGTGTTACATGAAGTCGATTTAACAGAAGCCTGCGACAAACGAATTGGCACTTTTTCCAACGGGATGAAACAACGACTCGGAATCGCCCAAGCAATTATCCACAAACCGAAGGTTTTGATTATGGATGAGCCTGTTTCTGCACTTGATCCAATCGGTCGCCGCGAAGTTTTGTCGATTATTCAGAATCTCAAAAAGGAGATGACAATCCTCCTCTCGACCCATATCCTCTCAGATGTCGACCGAATTTGCGACGACATTGCTATTATAAACAAAGGCAAATTGATCGCTCTCTCTCCCCTCTCTGAATTAAAGGAAAAATATGCCAAGCCTTTATTGGATGTTGAATTCGGAAGTAGCCCAGCCCAAATTGTCGAGGATTTAAAAAAAGAGCCATGGGTTGATCATCTCGAATTAAATGGAAATAGCATGAAGATTTGGCCAGGATCAAACAAAGCGATAGAAAACAACTTGCCCTTGCGATTTTTCACTGCTTCGAAAATTCCAGTGCTCAAATATGGTTTAGTTTTGCCTGAGATGGAAGATCTATTTATAAGCCTGATCGAAAAGGAGAATAAATGAACAATTTTTGGGTAATCTACAAGAAAGAATGGCTCGAAATTGTACGAACAAAGAGATTATTGATTTTAATAATTTTGTTTGGATTTATTGCAATCGCCTCGCCCGTATTGGCAAAGGTGACACCAATGTTGCTCAAAAGCATGCCGGCAACCCCCGGACTTACAATCAATTTGCCTGATCCGACTTGGCATGACGCAATTGATCAGCTGGTCAAAAATATTAGTCAAATTGCCCTGACTGCTTTGATTTTTATTTTTGCCGGAATTGTTTGCGAGGAGAAAAACAAAAAAACACTTGAGATGACTTTGGCTAAACCTATTTCAAGAAGCAGATTTATACTGGCTAAATTTTGGGCAAATTTATTAGCAATGACGATAATTTATTTCTCCAGTCTGGTGGTTTTTTATTTTTATACTGTTTCGATATTTGGAAATTTTGACCTTGCCTCATTTGCCAGGCTCTCGCTTTTTCTTTTTCTTTATTTGGTAATAATTTACAGCGTGACAATATTTTTCAGCTCTATCAGCAAGAATCAAATTGCTGCTGCAGGACTTTCTTTTTTGTTTCTGATCATAATTACAATTATCTTAAGTCTCTTCAGCAAAATCATTAATTACCTGCCAAGTTATATTTTGGGACACTACAAAGACATCTTTGACGCGTTCAGTTTGCAAAATTTCTTGCCCTCTATCTTAACTGAAATAATTCTAGTCTTCATTCTGGTCATTAGCTCTGTTCAGATTTTCAAACAGCAAGAAATAGAGCGCTAAGCTATCAATCTTGACTTCCTGTCCCACTTTGGTAGAATCAAACTCGCTTAGGGCAGATTTTTGGTTGGGGGTAATACAAATGTCTGATTGTGACAGCGCGCAATTGCATGAGCAATTTGTGCAGGCAATTCAAAATCACCAAGTCGGTCAAGTGATGGATATGATGCTCTCCAATGTTGTAGAAATCGACGAAGCAATGGTTGCGGCAGCCGAAGAAAGTGCCAATATGGAGATTATCCCAATTCTGATGGACGAAATCATCTATGTTGGTCCTGGCTTCGTACCAGAAGAGCCAACATTACTCCACTGGGCCATCAAGCGGCGGCTAAATCTCTGCGCTCTGTATCTGGCTGGCTATTTCGTCGATACAGACCTTGAAATCATAGACAATGGAGGCAAGACCGTTCTCGACCGCGCTATTGAAGCAGATATGATAGAGTTAGTCGAAATCCTAACTCTCAATTAATACTTCATCTCCGGCAACCGCTCTAGAGCGGTTGCCGGA
>JAPLVL010000008.1 GCA_026397135.1 Candidatus Berkelbacteria bacterium | reverse complement strand
GTCCATCAGTTTTGAGTCTCTATCATTTTTTCTGATTTATTACAGCCATTATCACATCCATTCCGAATCCCCGACCGGAGAGGAACCGCGCTAATTTTTCTTTCTGGTTTATAACTCCAACCTTACGGGAGAGCCATTTTGTCGCTTCATTTTCGGCCATTTCCAATTCCGAATCATGATCAATCACTTTCAACTCCTCGTCAATCAATTCTTCAGAAATTGAAAAGCTTTTGAGACGACATTTGATTTTAAATTTACCAGCCTGACCCATCCTACGTTGAAAATCAATGTAGTTTTGGACAAAGCGTTTGTCGTCCACGAAGTTCTTTTCCTTTAGCCATTTCAGAACAGTCTCGATTTCTTCCAGAAAATAGCCCCGCAGTAACATCTTCTGTTTAATCTCGCCTTCGCTTCGTTCCCGAACTTTCAGGAGATTAAGTGCGTATTCCAAAGGAGTCTTTTTCATATGATTATAAATTCAGTAATTTTGAAAATCCATCTTGGTGGCAGAATTCTATTTATTCAGCAGCTTTGGCTTCTGCCTTGTCGGTAGCAACTTTTTCCAGTATTTTTGCCTTGATTTCTTCTGTAATTTTGGGATTTTTCTTCAGGAATGCCCTGCCGCCTTCTTTGCCCTGTCCAAGTTTTTCTTCGTTGTACGAAAGCCAGCTGCCTGCTTTGTCGACAACTCCCTTGGCTACACCAAGATCTAGTATTTCGCCTTCATAGTCGATACCGGTACCGAACATGATATCAAACTCAGCTGTCTTGAATGGCGGAGCGACTTTGTTCTTCACTACTTTGACAGTGACATTGTTTCCAACATTGTCGTCACCTTTCTTGATTGCAGCTTTGCGTCGAATATCGAGTCGAACAGATGAATAAAATTTCAGAGCATTTCCGCCAGTTGTCGTCTCAGGATTCCCGAACATTACTCCGATTTTCATTCTGATTTGATTGATGAAAATCAAAATTGTCTTTGATTTCGAAACAGCGCCTGTCAGTTTGCGCAATGCTTGTGACATCAATCTTGCCTGCACACCCATCATACTGTCACCCATTTCGCCCTCAATCTCAGCGCGAGGCACAAGAGCGGCAACCGAATCAACCACGATGACATCGAGCGCATTCGAACGCACCAACGTTTCACAAATTTCCAATGCTTGCTCGCCGTTGTCCGGCTGTGAAATTAGAAGATCGTCAAGATTAACACCGAGATTTTTGGCGTACTCGGGATCAAAAGCATGTTCAGCGTCAATGAAAGCACAGGAACCACCGGTTTTTTGCGCCTGGGCAATGGTTGAGATTGCCAATGTGGTTTTACCCGATGACTCTGGTCCATAAATTTCAATCACCCTCCCTCGTGGCAAGCCACCGATACCTAGTGCCAGGTCGAGAGAAAACGAACCAGTCGAAACAACATCAACTTTGTAAGCTGCCGTGTCAGATAGCGTCATGATCGCACCTTTGCCAAACTGTTTTTCTATTGTGAGAATCGCTGATTTTAGCGCTTCGCTTTTTCCGTCATCAATGTTTGTTTTTTCCGCTGTTGAGCGGTTTTTTCCCTCTTCGGTTTCAGTTTTTTTGGCCATGACAACCTTTCAGATTAATTTAGAATTTAAGATTTAGAATTTAAATAATTGTGTTAAATTGAAAATTTTAAATTTTAAATTTCTATTGATTTTGGGTTGTGTCAATCAGTGCCGTTTTGGGCTTGTATTCAATAGTCAGCGTCTGGCTGGTTTCCTTCTTGCTCTTGTTGACCGCTTTGACAACCACCACATTGACACCGCGATGAAGCTTCATACTGGCCTCAAAATGCCCGTCATTGGTCACAGGAACGTTTTCTTCGTTTACCTTCAAGAATGTGTCCGTATCTGTAATTCCGTCGATAGCGATCGAATCGCTGTCGTAAATCGCATTGTTGCCAGGAGAGACAATTTTCAAACTCGGATTTCCGGCAAATTTCTGGACCTCGAAATAAATGTAGCCAAACATCGAAGATATAGCCAAAATCATCATGGCATAGCCAATTAGTTTTGGCGTAATCAGAAGTTTTTTCGGTTGCAATTTGTTCTTGTAAACGAAGGATTGGATTCGATCAGTCTTTCGCCAACTTAACTCTTCGGAAAAAAGCTTCAGTATTTCGGTCTTGTCAATTTCTAAATATTTGGCATACGAGAGTACAAACCCTCGAACATAAACCGGCGCTGGAAGATTTTCCCAATTTCCTGATTCTAGTGCTTCCAGGTATTTTGCTCTGATTTTCGTATGAAGTTCAGCATCCTCAAAAGAGGCTTCCTTCTTTTGCCTTGTTTGTTTGAATAAATCCCCGAGAGTTGGGCCTGTTTCAATTTTTTTCTTTGAAAATCCGTTGATCATCTAGCGAAAATCACTTTCATCATTTATATCACTACCGTTATTATCGTCAAATGTGGAAAATCCCTTTGAATCAAGATCAGCACTGGTAATCAAGACGTCTCGCGGTTTTGCCCCGTCAGGCGGTCCGATCACACCGTTTTGTTCGAGCAGATCAAGCAAGCGCGCTGCTCTAGCATATCCAACCTTGAGACGACGCTGAAGCAGAGATGCCGAAGCTTTGCCATAACTAACACAGGTTTCAATCGCTTGGTCATACATATCGTCGCCATCACCGTCGCCACTCATCCCGCCGCCAGCACCGCGACTATTTCCAAAGGAGGTAATATCGCTGTTGTATTGTGGCTCTCCCTCACTACGCAGGAACTGGGTCAACTCTTCTATTTCATTGTCAGAAACGTAGCAGCCCTGAATACGGCGAGGTTTCTGACCGGCAGCCATATAGAGCATATCACCAAACCCAAGAAGCTTCTCTGCGCCAGAGAGATCGAGGATTGTACGGGAGTCAACCTGTGAAGCGGTTGCAAAAGCGATCCTCGAAGGAATATTTGCCTTGATTAATCCAGTCAAGACATCCACTGAAGGACGCTGAGTCGCAATGATCAAATGCATGCCGGTTGCCCGGGCCATCTGAGCCAAACGAACAATGGAGCCCTCAACTTCCTTGGCCGAAGTCGCCATCAGATCCGCCAACTCGTCAATAATTATAACGATATAGGGCATCTTGCCCTCTGGACCAGGAGCAGCGTTGTATGCAGCAATATTCCGCTTGCCAATCTCGTTGAAAATCTTGTAGCGTCTCTCCATCTCCCAAACTGCCCATTTGAGTGCCGCGATTGTCCGATCAACTTCAATAACGACAGGGGTCAGAAGGTGAGGAATGCTGTTGTAATTTGTCATTTCAACCCGCTTAGGATCAACCAAGATAAGCCTTAAATCGGCTGGCGAATTGTTGAACAGCAACGAAACGATAACGGAGTTGATACATACGGATTTTCCCGATCCGGTCGCACCAGCAATCAACATGTGGGGCATTTTCTCGAGATCGATAGCGACGGCTTCACCAGCAACATCACGACCAAGAGCAAGCGCCAATTTGCTTTTGACGGCTCGGAATTGATTTGCGGCCAAAATTTCTTTGAGAGAGACTTTGGCACTAACTTTGTTTGGAATTTCAATACCGACGGCATTCTTGCCAGGAATTGGTGCTTCGATACGGATACTTTTAGCAGCCAGAGCCAAAGCCAAATCGTTTTGCCTGGCCACAATCTGATTCAATTTGACACCATCGTCAGGTTTCAGAGTATACTGGGTCACAGTCGGTCCGACATTGGCATCGCCAAGCTGAACTTTGATATTGAAAGTTTCGAGACATTTCTGGATTGCGTCTGCATTCTTGTAAATATTGCCGGGGTTAGCAACTTCATCGATATCCTTCAATATTGTCAAGTCGGGATATTTCCAGGCAACCGCCTTGCCGGGACTGACCGGGACCTTGGTCTCAGTAGTTTCGATAACTTCGGCTCTGGAGACCTCCTCTATCTCTGGTTTCTTGCGGGCAAAGCGATTTCTGACGGCCTCAAAGACTGAAACTCTAGACTCTTTGGTTTCATTGCGATTGACATTGATCTTACCTTCATCGTCTTCGTCTTTGCTCTCGTCGCTGACAAAGCCAAGGAATTTCAGGAGCTTGAAGTCAAAGATCATCAATATAGAAATGGCAATCAAGGAAACAGAGAGCAGGTATGCAGCCAAGTCCCCAATAGCAGAACGAAGAGGCAAAGAAATAAGGCAGCCAACTTCACCACCATAATGACCAAGAGAGGCTACTTCCTTGGCAATTTCTTCAGGAACCATCAAATGAATGAAGGTCGGGACAGACAAAACAAGCAGGAAAAGGCCGAGAAACTCTGAGACGCGGTAGTGCACAACTCTGGCTCTACTGTCCTTCGGACTTCGCTTTTCCTTGGGTGGCAAAATCAGACGATAGCCGACAAATATGAATGCAAAATCAAAAATATATGCGCCCAGACCACCAAAGAGCCGAGTAATCAAGATTGACAAAACTCCACCGAAGCTTCCGGCTTGACCGGCGAAACCCAGGAGTATCGTGACACCTAGAATAATTATTAGGATTGAAAAAATAATGCGCCAAGTCTCCTTGGTCAAACCGAGAGACCAATCAAAAACGAAGTTCCCCCACTCATCTTCTTTTTGATACCATCTCCTGGTCGGTTTTGTTTTTGGATGTAATCGTTTTCTTCCCACAATTGCCCTTTGTTTATAATTGAAAAGAGTAATGCCTCGGACGCATTTCTTTCATTATATTGCAAAAATGATTTGATGGCAACAAATTGTACAAATTGTACAAATTTCCATCAACGCGCCTCAATTATCAATTAAACAACTCGTTTACTTGCCAATCAAAAATTTCTCTCTTCGAATTGGAACTGTATTTACCAACCAAATTTCGATAACTGGAGACAAAGGATCCAGTCTTATTGAAATTATTGTCTTGAAATTCCGCCTCTTGCTTGAGTTGAAGCTCGTCAATGAAACAAAGATTTTCCAAGCACAGGCCGACCTTGCCGAGATCGGCCGTATGCTTGGTGGCTGGAGGAAATCCCTCCAGTAGAAACAGTTCTCTCACCAGAAACCGAACGCCCAAGTTCTCATTCGAGTTGTCAGCGTTATTGTCGTTCAAGTTAACCTTGCGATTGTCTGGATTCCAGTTCGCGTTCGGAAGCTTGCCGGAACACTTTGTGACCTCGATGAATATAAGCCAAATAGCGGTCGCAACCGCACCAAGACTTCGCATTGGTTTGCTTTTCTCATCCACTTTGTGGAAAAAGAGGCTCACGTGAGAAAAATATTTCCTCTCCTTTTGGCTCGTGCTTGATTTGGTGTTTTATCCAAATCAAGATTACACGAATTAGCCGAGGGAGTAGACGGCAGCCTTAACTCTAGCTAGCGCCAGTCAGGTGACTATTCGCCGTTTTTTATTAGGTACTTCTTGTAGCTACTCGTTTTTAAAAATTTTTTAAGGGTTAAAGATAAAGGGGAAAAGAAAGATTAAGGGTTTAAAGTTTAAGCCTCTTTTCTCACCAGAAACCGAACGCCCAAGT
>JAPLVL010000018.1:25847-52060 GCA_026397135.1 Candidatus Berkelbacteria bacterium | reverse complement strand
AAAGCCGTTAGATGGCGACTATGTGGTTTGGTCCATGATTTCTCTACCAACCATTAATTTGTCTGTTATAAATGTAAAGTAGACTTTACATTTTGTCAAGAGGTTGTTCTTGGCCTCTTTACCCTGAGCACGTCGAAGGGTCGGATATACTGAGAATATATTTGGCAATTTATCTAATCGCACTCAAAAATTCGTTTCTAGTAGCCGGGTCCTTGATGAAAAGGCCGCGCAGCGAAGTTGTGACCATAACTGAATTTTGCTTGTTCACTCCGCGCATCCGCATACAAAAATGTTCAGCCTCAATCTGGACGGCCACACCTTTGGGCTTGAGCAAGTCCAGAAGACAATCGGCGATTTCATCGGTCAAACGTTCCTGAATTTGCAAACGCCGGGCAAATATCTCCATCACTCTTGCCAATTTCGAGATTCCGATCACTTTCTTGTCTGGAATGTAGGCAATGTTGCAATGTCCGACGAAAGGTAGCATATGGTGTTCACACATGGAATAAAGTTCGATATTTTTAAGCAAAACCATGCCGGTATAACTTTCGCACTCAAACACCTTGACCAGTTTTGATGGATCTTCTCTGTACCCGCGATAAATTTCCCCGAAACTTTGCAAAACCCGCTTCGGCGTCTCCTCTAATCCTTCGCGTTTTGGATCATCTCCGATATGGGTAATTATCTCGGCTATATTTTTTTCAATATCTTTTGGCAATTTCATTTCCATTATTTCTGGCCATTTGAGACTTTGACTTTGGCCGGTCTCAAAATTTGATCGCCGAAGGCGTAGCCTGCCAAAATCTCCTCCACAATCTCGTTCTCCGGTTTGTCGCTCTCGATGTGTTCCACTGCTTCGTGATAGGTCGGGTTGAAGTCCTGACCGAGGGATTGAATTTTGACCAAACCCTGGCCAGCCAGGATGTTTTCGAGTTGTTTTTCGATCTGTTTGATGCCGACTGCCCAGTTGTTATTTTCTAGGTCGGCTGGCACATGTTTGGCGGCCAACTGAAAATTGTCGAGGACAGGCAAAATTTCCAGCATTAGGTCAGTATTGGCCATTTTGATCAGCCTGCTGCGGTCAGTTTCAGTCTGACGGCGAAGATTTTGAAAATCTGCCTGTGCTCTCTGCCAACCAGCAGTTAATTCAGCCACCGTTTGTTCCAGGATCGCGATTTGTGCATCTTTGGGATCAGCAACCTTTGCAATTTCTTCTTCTTTGTTTGTGACTTTTTTATCTTTCATTGTTCTCCAAAATTATTCTTCTTCTCTTTTTATATAATAATCCGGGGAACTGTTCAAGGCTGGAGTTTGCAAGGTGTCGCGCAGGTGGTAAAGTAGTGAAAAGCATGACATGGAAATGGAAAGAAAAATTAAAAACGACCAAAGCTTGGGCTCGGAAGTTCTGGCAGGGAATTGGCGAGAATCTCTATTTCCCATTCCGCCAATTTACGCTCTTTTCACTCTTTTTTCTCTTCGGAATTTGGCTGGCCGGTGGTATTAATCTGGATTTTGGAAAATCCTGGGCGATTTTTCTGTTTGCCATCCTAGCGTTCTTGGTCGTTGCTCTCATCAATTATCTTTTTCAAAACCGTTTCCTGACTCTTATCTCTTTCTCCTTCATATTTTTGTCTCTAGGAGCCACTTATTTCTCATTTTACAATCTGAAAAGTGAGAGAAATGTTTCCTTTGGCCAATTTGGAATTATTGAGGGAAAAATAATTTCACGTCCGGCGATCGACAGCCAGAAACAGGTCTTCGTATTCGAATCCCAAGACAGTAGTCAGCAAAAAGTTAATTTTCAGGTCACGACAACGGTTTTTCCTGAATTCCACTATGGCCAAAAAGTAAAAATTTCTGGCTCAATTGAAGAAGCCGAAAATTTTTCACCTGATTTTGATTACAGGGGTTACTTGAAGTGGCGACATATTGCCGGATTGATCAAAAACCCGAGCTCTATCGAAGTTGAGAAGTCACTTCTTGGTCCAGTCGATAATTTCATCGCTTCACTTTATTTCATTTCGGAGAAGTTCGAAAACATTATCAATCGTATTCTGCCGGAACCGCACGCTTCGTTGGCAGCTGGAATTTTGCTTGGAGTGAAGCGGAATATCTCTGATACTATGATGGCTGATTTGCAAGCGACTGGACTGACCCACATCATCGCTCTGTCAGGCTTCAATGTCACAATTATCATCGCTATGCTTGCCGCTCTTTTGGTTGGCTTGATTGGCAAGAAGCCAACTTTTTGGCTTGGTACGACCCTGGTTTTGTTCTTCGTCGTTATGACTGGAAGTTTCTCCAGTGCGATCAGGGCGGCCATTTTTTCCGTCCTGATTTTGTTTGGCAAAACTTATGGTCGCCGAGCTGACCAGACAAATCTGATGCTTCTGGCTGCACTGGTGATGATTTTGGTAAATCCCTTCACTCTGCGTTCGGATGTCGGCTTCCAGCTCTCATTTCTGGCTTTTGCTGGATTAATTTATCTCTCTCCTTTGATTGGAGGATGGTTTGAGAAAGGTTGGCGCGCCAAAATCCCAGGGATAATCAGAAAACCACTGCCAGAAACACTTGGCGCCCAAATTTTCGTCACCCCCTTGATCTTCGCTCAATTCGGGGTCGTTTCACTCATTTCGCCCTTTGCCAATGTCTTGGTGGTCGGAACGGTTCCCTTTGCCATGGCATTTTCGTTTGCCGCCGCTGTTCTGGGCTTGATTTATTATCCGCTTGGGAAAATCGCTGCCTTGGTTGCTTGGCCAAGCCTCGAATATATTATCAAAATGGTGGAGTGGCTAGCCAAAGTGCCGTGGGCGGCAATACATTTTAATTAGTGAGCAAATGAGTAGGTAAACAAGGCATGGATAAACCGGATACCAAATCAATCGAATAAATCGAATCAAAGGTATTATTCGGTCATTTCGGTCGATTCAACATTAGGTTGAGATTTATGGAAGAAGATGGAAACAGAAAATTGGGGTTTTGGGCTAAGGCGATTTTGCTGACTCTGTTGATGGTGGCTGCATTCATCATATCAACATTGAAGAAAACTCCAGAGGTCAAAACACCAGAAATATTCTTCCTTGATGTTGGTCAGGGTGATTCTGAACTAATTCAGGAAGGTGATTTCCAAATTCTGATCGACGGTGGTCCGGATGACAAAGTTCTGTCCGAACTCGGTGAAGTCATGCCTCTTTGGGATCGCAAAATCGATATTATTATTCTGACTCATCCGCACAGTGATCATATTAGCGGGATCAACAGCATCCTCGATCGTTATGAAATTGGCCAGGTTTATTCGACGGGGGTCCTGGATACGACAAGCCAATATTTAAGTTTCCTAAACAAAATGAAGGACAAGAATATTCCGCTTTCCGTACCGGCGATTGGTCAATCGATTACACCGTTTCCGGATGGAGAACTAACTTTTCTCTGGCCGGGCGATCAATTTGTGAAGAAAACTATCAGCAATCTGAACAATTCGTCGGAGATTGTGAAATTTTGCGTACAGGACAAATGCGCGCTTTTCTTGGGTGATGCCGAACAGGAGGAACAGGATGCGATGTTGCAATATTATCAGGACAAAAATATTACTAGCCAACTTCAGGCCGAAATCTTAAAAGTGGCTCACCATGGATCGAGAAACGGAGCGGATGAAAATTTGCTAAAATCAGTTTCTCCTAAGGAGGCGGTGATCGAAGTTGGGAAAGATAATAAATTTGGCCATCCGCACGAGGAAGAAATTAATTTGTTGGAGAAATACAAAGTTAAATGCTATCGTACCGATCAGAGTGGCAGAGTTCACTTTGCTTTTGACAGTAAAATTTCTGATTTTGTAATTATGGGGCAATAATTTTTGTAATAAATTGTAGATATGGTATAATGACAAAGAATTGCTAGTTTTGCATAATTTTTTATATGTTGTCATTCACATCTTCGATTTCGCTCAGACCCTGAGAATTGTCGAACGGGCGGCTGTGTCCCTCGTATCTCTTGGAACGAAGTAAGAAGGCAGGAATCCAGACACTATCAAATTCAAAATTATTTTAGGAGGGAATAAAATGGAAACAGAAGAAAAGGACGAGATGAAGCGGGCGAGTGAGAAATTTCTTGAGCCGGAGGAGGTTATAGTTGGCGGCAAGAAAAAGAAAGTAATGAAGAAACTTCACAAAATTCTTCTGATTTCCGGAGCGGCCCTCCTGGTCTTGCTAGCCGGATTATTCCTCTTTGTTTATCATTTCCATCATGATTGGCTCAAAGGCAAATTTTCGCTCGACAAAATTATCAACAACACAGCCAAGGGGCCGGTATACCAATTTCCGACCTATACCGTGCTTCAGGATGGCAAGGCCAAAATTGTGGCCTATGATTACAACAAGAAGAAAAATTACGTCGTACTCTCGACAGATATTCCGGGGGATAACAGTACTTTTTCGGCCAATGTCTCCAATAGTGTCGACAAGATTGTGTACACTTCGAGTGACGGCCTCTCGGTCTATGATTTGATGGCAAATACAAGTCAGACCATCTTCGGCAATGTTATCCCGCAAGAAGGCGATACCAGCACTGTCACCGTTTCTGGATCATCTGAGCCTGTTTGGTCGCCAGATGGTAGCAAGATTGCCTACAAAGGATATGGTTATGAAAGTTCTGATTACAATTTTGTTGATGCTAGTGGCCAGAATTCGCAGAGAATTGATGGAAGCGGTGGAAGTCTAGCTTGGACTGATGCGGCCAACAATTTCACTATCGGATACGAGGATGAAATGGGCGGAACGTCAGGAATTGTTGTATCCTCTGCCGGCGCCAACGGAGCCTACAAGACGAAAAATCTCTTTCCAACTAATCCGCCGATGGTCTCAAGTCTTGTGACGACGGCTGACAAAATCTACTTCATCGGACGTACAATTACGAAGGATAGCAAGGGCAACTTTACTGGTGAATCTGACAACAAAATAATGTCGATCAATTTTGATGGCACTGGCCTGAAAGAGATTTTGACTGACAAAAACATCTTTGGCGATTTGGTTTACAACGGCAAAGATGAAATTTATTTCTCCAAAGCTCAATACGGCACAACTCCCAAGGGTCTGGGCACATTTGTGATGAGCCTGGATGGTACCGTTTCTGACTTTTACAAAGATGCAGACAATTTCGTCCAAGTCACTTCGGCTAACCAGGATAATGTTATAATTTCAAATTCGCCAAGCTACTATGGCGATCCCGCTACATTGAAAACCCTGTCTCTCTATACGATCAAAGACAAATCAGTTACTGTCTTGGGCAAATCGGCCAGAATTAATTTCTCCGGTTGGATGAACAGCGATCTTATCCCTGCTAATGCAGCTGAGATCGCAGCTCCGACTCCGACAGATAGCGAACAAAAGGCTTATGATATGAGCCTGAAGACGAAAGGCAGTCTCTATCAAACATATTATGATTATTGTTGGGATTATGACTGTGGCAGTGCGACATATCCTTATCCCAAATTGACCAAATCAGTCAAGCCAGACATTATCAGCTCTGTTGAAAAGCCCAAAGGAACTCTCTCTGGCAAGGTCTCCGTCCCGATTGTCTTCATTTACAACAATGTGCCTTTCACTGATTCTGAGCTCGCTATCATGAAGGACAAGAGTGTTGCTTTCTCTTATGGTGAGACGGAAAACTGGATCAATCAGCAGGCCGCCAACAACGGAGAAAAATTGACTTTTTCCTTCGACTACAAGGCGGAGCAGATCAAGATTGCAGAAGACGGTGATTGTACCTATATTTCCGGTCAATCGAAGAATTTCGACACCAATTGCATCCTGAAGAAAATTATTGCCAAATATCCGGCCGTTGCGAATGCACCGTTTTTGATTGCACCATTTGCCCGTGATTACAGTGTGGTAGGTCAAAATGGTACCGGTATTAGCAGTACCGGGGCAGCTCCCACTCCAGCTCCGGCAATTCGTGTTGCTCTAAACACAGTTTCTGCTACGACCTGGGCAAGTGGAGTATCAAGCTATACTGCAATCACTGACGCCGATTTTAGTAAAGGATTGAGCAGCAACTGGATGAATGGTTACGACCTTGGATTCTTGCTTCAGCAATTTGGCGCGAAGGACAAGACCGCTTCATACAAGACGCAAGCGGCTGGCTCAACTGATGTCTGCTTTGCCGGAGCGGCCAATGATGTGATGTGTCGTGGCTACTGGACAGCCGACAAGAAGGAAGTGAAGAGATATGCTTCGCTCTCTGAGATCGTAATTGGTCCGATCACAGCCAAAGAGCTCGGCTGGTATGACGGCGATGGTGACAAAGTAAATGAAGCGGACGCCGCTTGTCCCTTCTCAAACCTTGGCAATAAGTGCAATTAAACAATCTCCGGAGATTGAAAAATGAACGAGACAAACTTCGATAATCAAATACAAACGGCATATGGACCACCACCATTTGAAGATTCAACTCCACCAGCCAAGAAAAAATTCAGCTTTTTGGGGATTGGAATTATGATCCTTATTTTGTTAATTATTGGCGCCCTGGGCTACTTTTTCCGCTCTAATATTAAATCAGAGTACAACAAATTGACTGGCAATCCAGTATCAACCACGAATACGGCAACAACTACAACCACAAATTCAGCTGCAACAGCCACAACAGCCGTAACAGCAGATTGGAAAACCTACTCAAATACGACTTATACCTATTCAATAAAATATCCAGCTAACTATTATACCCTAAATAGCGACAACTCAAAGGCTGTAGCCGCTGACACAGCCAATGTTGTTATTTATAGTCCTGATGACGGAATAGCCCCAGGTCAAGAGATGGCTGGTCCGCAAGATTCCGGAGGATTGTTCATTAGTTCTGCCCTTAACCCAAAAAATTTAAGTCTCGAAGCTTTTGCGACTCAATCTGAGGCAAGTGGAACACAAAATGATCATTTGGTTTTTCAACATCAGACGGTCCTAATTAATGGTCAGAGCGCGATTGAATCAATTCCGACAGCGGCGTCAGTGGTTGCTTGTGGTGGGCTAGGCTGCGGAAATATGACGATATATTTGCAACAAGCTGGCAGGGTCTTTACCTTCGCTTTTGGCGGAGATGCCAATTCGATCAAAGATTCTACGAGCGGAGCTTATATTTACAACGAAATTGTCGGGACTTTCCAATTTACCAGTTCCACAACGACTGTTTCAGTAAATACTTCAATCGAGTCGATTGATTTTAGTAAAATTATTTCTATTGATACTGCACTTGATGATAGATTACTCGCTCCGACTTATGCAGATCTAAACGCTGATAATTCGGAAGAAGCTCTGGTCGTGCGTTCGATTGGGGGCACCGGCGGGATAGTGAATTTCTATATCTATGGGATGAAAAATGGTAGCTCGACGCAGCTTTTCAAAAAGGAAGGTCTGTATCGCGGAAATGTCTCAATTAGTAATAAAGTTGTGAACGCTGATTATGCGAATACTGATTCCACAATCAATTCCGGCAAAGCAAATGTTGATATCGTGGTTGATACTCACAAGAAATACACTTGGAACGGAACAACATTTGTTGAATCAAATCAGTAATATATCGGTTGACAATATTTAAAAATTTTAATTTTGAGGGAAACAAATGGATGACCAGAGCCAAAATTTAAATGAAACGTTGACACCAGTTGAGACTGAGCCCAGGAAATCGGCACAAGTCCCGCTAGTCAAGAAGCCAAAACTAACTTGGATTGCTATTACAGTCCTAGTCTTGCTAATTCTTGGCGCCCTGGGCTACTTTTTCCGCTCCAACATCAAATCAGAATACAATAAGCTGACTGGCAAATCAACCGCGGAGGCTCCGCTAACGCTCTCTTCCAGTCCGGTTGTGATTTCAAATGTTACGTTCTATCCCACAGCTCAGGGGTCTGACCTCTATACCGATGAAACTCTGGACTCATTTTCTGGCAGTGTTTCAATCTGTGTCGTCACTGATATGACTGATCATACAATTCGAGCAAAATACAAGGGGATTGCCGGTATTGTCTCTATCAGCAAAGGGAACTCTCCTGGTTGTCCAGCCGAAATCGTTGTGGCTAGCGGAACATTTACACCGGATGCAAATGCGGAAACTGACCCAACCGTAACTTGGCTGACTTTTTCTGACGAGACTTATCATTTTAGTTTCAAATATCCAAGCAATTATAGTTTCAAGGATCCGACTGAGTCGGATGCGGCTGCCGATTTACCACTCCATCACAATATAAATGCGAGTGAGAAATTACCCCAATATCCCGGTGGTATCTCCGATTCAGTCATGATGATCGGACCGACGGATGGAAGCTGGCAATTCCTGATCAAGCTCAACGCCGACGCTGCGGACAAATCGCTTACAACAGTTGTGGACGATCTCTGGAAAGATAATTTCCCATTCGCGTCGTCAACCCCAAATGGTACGATTAGGCCTGTCGTGACCAATATTACGGTGGCTGGAAAAGCAAGCAAGCGATATGTAAACGCCAACAGCACGATGATCGATGGCGGTGTGGTCATTCCATTTAGCAGCGGTTCATATCTCCAGATAATCCAAGCCGACGAAAATCCTGAACTGCTCAATAACTTTCTCTCAACCTTCAAAATCTCAAGTCAGGAATAGATTTTTGACTTTCGATTTGATATAACAAAGATGACCTCGTCATCAATTTTCAATTTAAATATACTAATTACTATTAACTAAATACTAACTACTACCATGAGTGGACATTCTAAATGGGCGACGACAAAACACAAAAAGGCCGGTATTGATGCCAAGAGATCGAAGGTTTTTACTAAAGTTGCGAAATTGATCACAATTGCAGCCAGGGATGGTAAATCGGGGGACGTCTCGATGAATCCAAGCCTTCGAATTGCGGTTGACAATGCCAAAGCGGTCAGTATGCCCAAGGACAACATTGATCGAGCGATCAAGCGAGGTTTGGGCGGCCTCGATGGTGGAGCGATGCTCGAAGAAATTCTTTATGAAGCTTATGCTCCAGGTGGGGTTGCCATGCTGATTGAATGTCTGACCGACAACAAAAATCGGGCCCTAGGGGAAATGAAAGCAATTTTGAACAAAAACGGCGGATCTTTGGCTAGTGCCGGTTCGGTTTCTTATTTATTTCGAAGAGTTGGCCAAATAATTATTGAGAAAAGCAAAAACTCCCTTTCACAAGAAGACCTGGAGATGGTAATTCTCGACTCTGGAGCAGAGGATTTCTCGGAGGAGGATGAAATTACAATCATAACTTGTGCTTTTCCCGACCTGATTGCGGTCAAGAAGAAGCTCGAAGAGTCGGGGGTGGTGACTGAGAGCTCTGAAATTGTTTACATTCCCGCTGTCTACATTGATGTTTTAGAAGACAAAGTTAAAACTGTCGAAAATATTCTCGAACTCCTCGACGACCTAGATGATGTCAATAGCGTTTACAGCAACGCTAATATCTAACAACGGATGGCTAATTTGCGATTTATTATCGACGGCGTTATAATTAGCAAAACAAGAGAGGAAAAATGCCGCTAAATAAAAAAGACCTAAGTGAGATTAAAAATTTGTTGACGACCGAGTTGCAAGTTCAACATGAAAAAACAATCGAGGAAGTCAAAGATATCGTCGATTTTGCTATAAGCAATTCGGAATTACGTTCCGAAAATCGCTTCAATAAAATCGATGAGCGTTTCGACAAAATTGATCAGAAATTTGACGATATTGATGTCAGGTTTAATTCAATTGATCGCGAAATCAATGACCTAATCGAAACAAACCAAGCCTTTCTTGGTAAATTTGACAACCATGAAAAGAGAATTTCAAGACTGGAAACAAAGGCTTCGATGACGAAATAGTCTGAATTTATTAGGAAGTCTCAATTATTTCTTCGCGCTGGAGATTGTTACACATGAAGATATTAGGAATTGATCCCGGCACGGGAATTATGGGCTGGGGGCTGGTTGAAAAGACCAACTCTCAGGTTCGAGCGTTAAAATATGGCTGTATTAGAACTAAGCCGAATACGCCCAAAATGGAACGGTTTATTCACATTTACCGAACTCTTTGTGCTATAATTGAAAAAGAGAAGCCAGATCAGGTCGCGATCGAGGAGCTGTTTTTCTTCAAAAATCAGAAGACAATTATATCAGTTGCCGAAGCTCGCGGTGTAGCTCTTGTTTGTGCCCTGAAATCCGACATTCCTGTTTTTGAATATACTCCGCTGCAGGTCAAACAGGCGCTGACTGGATATGGCCGTGCCGAGAAAAAGCAAGTCCAGGAGATGGTAAAGGTTGTTTGCCACCTCGATCACTGTCCCAAGCCGGACGATGCAGCAGACGCTCTGGCGATTGCAATTTGCCACGCACAAACCAACCAGAAGCTAGCAAGTGAGCAGGTTAGCAAGTGAGCAGGTCTAGAGTTACCTGTTCACCTGTTTACTTACTCACAAATTGAATTGGAGGGAAAATGCCACAGTTACGTCAAAACATCATTACCGGAGACTGGGTTGTTGTTGCACCGGAGCGTGCCAAGAGGCCAAAAGATTTTTTGATCCCCAAAAGTATGACCATCGCCGACAAGACGAAATGCCCATTTTGTGTCGGGACGGCCGGCTATGAGGAGAACAAGAAGAACCTCGAGTATCAAACTCCCCATATTTACGTAATTGAAAATCGTTTTCCGGCATTTCTCGAGACTGAAACACAGAAAAGTATTCGCACTTTTTTCCCGGAGGGTACCGATTTTTATCGAATCAAGCCGTCTCTTGGTGATCACGAAGTTGTGGTGGTAGAGGACCATGATTTACCACTGTTCAAGATGCCAAAGTTAATATTGACTGAACTTTTCGAGGTAATCCGTACCAGATATTTGAAGATCAAAGGCCACAAGGGGATTGCTTCGATCATGCCAATTTACAATCATGGAGGCGAAGCTGGAGCTTCTATCGACCACCCTCATGCTCAGATCTTTGCTTCCGGAATCGTTGCCAACACAGTTGGCCGAGAACTTGACGGTGCTGATAAATATTATGGCGAAAATGGCGCCTGCATATATTGCGACATGATCAAATATGAGATGAAGGAGAAGGTTAGGATTACTTACCAAAATGAAGATTTCATTGCCATTAATTTTTTTGCTTCCAGATTTCCTTTTGAAACTTGGATTATGCCCAAGAAGCACGAGAGCCAATTCGAGGAAACTTCGAAGTCAAGCATGGCTAATTTTGCCGAGGCGGTCTGCAAAGTCCTCTCGATGCTCGACAAAACTCTTGACAATCCACCCCTAAACTTCTATATTCATACCCTGCCGACTATCTTTTCCGGTTCGGCGTCCTACCATTGGCATATGGAAATTGTGCCAAGGGTTTCCCGTTATGGTGGCTTCGAGCTTGGCAGTGAGATCATAATTAACACGATGCCACCAGAAGAAGCTGCCCATTATTTAAAGGAAAGTCAAAACTAAACCAATGAAACTAAAAGTATTATTTTTGATGAAATTTCCTCTCTTCGGCGGTGGAAGTGGAAACTATACCAGGAAATTGGCCGAAAAACTTTCTCTTATCCCTGGGGTTGAGGTTGCAATTGCTGCACCGGATTCGCGGCCGGTTGAAGGGGTCAAATTATACACGCTCAAGCCTCAGCGCAAGGTTGTCTTCGAGAGTCATCCTGAATATCCTGGTGCCAAAAAGTACAAAGATCTAACAGCTGCCGAGTTTGACAAGGTTTATCTCTCGTTTTTTACTCAAATATTGAGCGTTGTCGATGAGTTCAGGCCCGATGTTATTCACGTTAATCACACCTCGTTCTTGACTTGGATCGCCAGTTATATCAAATCGATTTACAACATTCCATATGTTGTAACGGCCCACGGCACCGATATTTTCCAGGCCACGATCGACAAAAGATTTCTTGTCCTGACTCGTCAAGCTCTCGAGCGTTCTCAATATATTCTTTCGAACTCAAATTATACAAACAAATGGTTGCTCAAAGTTTTTGGTCGCCAACTTCAGCGCAAAACTCGCATAATTCCTTGCGGCGTTGATCTCCAGGCGTATCAGAGAAGTGTTGATGTCGATCAAATAGAAGAAAAATACGACCTGAAGGGTAAAAAAGTTGTCATATTTGTCGGTCGCCTGACTTGGGAAAAAGGCGTTGATTATCTACTTCGCGCCGCACCAGCAATCAAGGGTGAAGTATTTATTATCGGAAGCGGGGTAGAGAAAAAGCGCCTTGAGAAATATGCCAAGGCAAAGAAACTTAGCAATGTTCATTTTCTCGGCTATTTTGGCAAGGAATATGTTGACGAACTTCGCCAATTTTACAAGCGTGCTAACTGTGTTGTCCTGCCTTCTGTTTGCGACGAAGGGCTAGGCATTTCAATACTAGAAGCGATGGCTTCCGAGACCCCGGTCGTTGCAACCAACAAAGGTGGAATTCCGCTGGCGGTACGAGATGGAAAGACTGGTTTCTTGGTCAGAGCCAAAAGCCACAACGCCATTAGTGATGCTGTCAACAAAATCCTTGCAAATGACAAATTGCGCCAAGAATTAGGCAAAAATGCTCGCAAATTGGTTGAAGAAAAGTTCGATTGGCTCAAAATTAGAGACAAAATTTTGAAATATTATACTGAGAGCACGGTCGTTCGAGAAAAGATCAAGAAGAAGAACCTTCCAGATGGCCTGACCGAAAAAGATCTTGAGAGAGAGCACGCCGAACTGCAGAAAAAGATCGATTATATTCCCTGATTCATTAACTGGAGGAGAAAATGAACGAGCTCAAAGACGAAATGACTCCAAGCGAAGATTCAACTGAACCGATTCAGGATGATTTGGAGACAGAATTAAGAGAAGATTTGACACGCTTTCCATTCGAAGGAGGAGTAATTGTTTTTGGTCACGGCTGGTCCCGCAAAAACAAATTGGGTGGCGGATGGCAACTTTCCACCGAGGCCTGGATTCGAGCAGTGGGAGCTTATCAACTTTGGCACGAAGGCTTGACTCCAAGAATTATTCTAACTGGTGGTCAGCCGGGCGAGCGAGACAAAGAGAAGCATGGGTCAGATATTATTGCCAATTCAGAGCAAATGGCAGATTTTTTGGAGAAGAAGTTCAATGTTCCGAGATCGGCGATAGTGACTGAAACCCTCTCCACCAAAACGGTTGACAATGTTGCTCATGCCCTCAATCAATTGCAACAAAAGGGTGCGCCATGTGACAATTTCCTGACCGTTAGTACTGGCTATCATATGGACCGAATTACAAATATTATGGAAAAGTTCAATTTGCATTCACAACCCGTCTCAGCTGAAGCAGGCTTGAATGAGCGTGCTCTTGAACATGCCATGAAGATGAAGGCAAAGGAGATTGAGAAGGGGATGGATCCAATAGAAATAGAACGGCGATTTCAGATCAGAAAGAGGCGCTATGAGAAGGTTCTAGAAAAACTTCATCGCGTCAACGAGAAGATCAAACAGGAAGTTGGAGCAGAGGAAACCTGGCTGAATGCGATGAAAGAAATTCCCGGCTATTGGTTGCCATTGGCTTTGGCGGTACGAGGAGACAAGTTGAAAGAATTAACAGAAGTTCACAAAGAGGAGATCGAAGCTTGGCTCGAGAGACATCCGGATATTGGAGTTACATTTGATGATATAGTCTTGGGAAACTTTGATTACATGGAATTAGTGGCCAAGGGAAGGGAGATGCCAAAATGAAAAAGATTCTTTACTATTGTGGCTGGGGTGGTTTTGGTCACATTGCCAGGGCGTATTCAATTGCCAAGTTTCTCGATTTTGCCGAGGTCACTGTCATCTCGGCCGAGAAGTGGATTTTCCCGAAACTGCCAAATCTTGAATATGTTGAAATGTCTGAGCCGAAGAGTCGATTTCGACTCGATGGTGAGAAAATTATCTTACAAAATTACGGAGAGAAATCTGATGCTATTGGTTATCGAAAGCACCTTTTTGAATTCTTTGATTTATTAAAAAAAATTGAGCCCGACCTGGTAATTATTGATAATCCGGCTGAACTAGCGATTTATGCCAAGATGCTCGGTTTCAAAACTCTGATCGTTTATGAAACTTTAAAATCTGAGGATTTGCGCTGGAGGCTTGCTTGGGATAATGTTGACAAAATAATTGTGCCTTACACCAAGGAATTTGCTCTTGACTTGAATTTCAAGCACGAAGACAACGCTCTCTTTGCTGGCGGATATACTAGATTTGAGGATGATGAGAGAAATAGAAAGCAAGCCAGAATTGATTTGAAAATTCTTGATAACGAAAAGTTGATTTTGCTAGCGGTTGGGAAGGGCAAGGGTGGCGGCGAGGTGGCCGAGGCGATTGCCTCGAAAATCTCAAAATTGAAAAAATACCGGATTATTTTTCCTTATTTTGTACCAGATGTTTGGCTTTCCGAATTTCAACAGCTATATCCGACGATTGAAGTAGTCTCAGGTAAAACTGATCTCTCTCCGTATTTGGCCGCTGCCGATATTTTCATCGGCGGAGCCGGCTTTAATACCCTAATGGAAGCTTGTCAATTCCAAGTTCCAGCAATATTTCTTCCACTTGACCGAATTTACGGCGAACAGTACAATAAGGCGAAAACGATTGCAAGACTTGGCGCCGGTCGGATGGTGATGACAACTTCACGAGGATGGCTTGGCCAGATTGAGAAGGAAATTAAGGATCTCTGCAATCCCAAAGTTGCTGCCAAAATGAGAGAAGCCCAGAGGAGAATCGTGGATGATCATGGTGCTAGGCGGGTAGTCCATTTCATTAAAGAAATTATTTGAGGATATTATGAAAATTGCAATGATTGCCCCTTTTGATCTGCCAGTGCCTCCACCAAAATATGGTGGCACCGAATCGGTTGTCTATCATTTGACTGAAGGTCTAGTCAAACGCGGCCATGATGTGACACTCTTTGCTGCTGAAGGATCGAAAACTAGTGCAAAATTGGTATCTTTCTCTCCCCCGCTCGGAATTGGAAATGAATCCAGGGAAGCTCTCTTGCCGACACTTGTTTATCTTAATCGAATTTTTCAAAAGGCCGGAGAATTTGACATGATTCACAACCATGCCCTTCGCTTGCCTCTCTTCTTTGCTTCGCTCGTGAAAACGCCAACCGTGAGCACACTTCACACTCCGCTGCCAACTTCGGTTGAGAGTCCACCTCCTGGAAAATACTTAACAATGCAAGAGTTTAAGGAGATGCCCTTTGTTTCGATCAGTGACGATCAGCGTCGTAATATGCCAAACTTAAATTTCGCCGCAACTGTTTACAATGGAACTGTCGATTCACTTCGCTATTCGCTTGGCCAGGGAACGGGGGGATATTTTGCTTGGATCGGCCGCTTTTCTCCAGAAAAGGGAGCTCATATTGCGATTAAGGTTGCCAAAAAATTAGGTATCCCTATCAAACTAGCGGCCAAAAAGGATGAGAAACTACCGGAATATTTCGATCAAAAGATCGCTCCACACATTGATAACAAAAATGTCATTTATCTAGGTGAAATCGGTGAGGCAGAAAAGATTGAATTACTAAAGGGTGCGATTGCATTCCTTAATCCGATTCAGTGGCAGGAACCATTTGGCTTGGTCGTAATCGAGTCAAATGTTTGTGGTACGCCTGTTGTTGCTTACAATTACGGTTCGATGGCCGAACTGATCAGGGATGATCAAAATGGTTATATCTCGCCATACAATGATCTTGCAGACTTTATTGAGAAAACAAAGAAAATCGTCAATATGAGTGATGCTGATTACCAAGCATTTCGAGCTCGTTCACGCCAGTTTTTCATCGAAAATTATTCGATCGACAAAATGGTTGAAGGATATATCGCAGTATATGAGAAATTAATCAAAAATAATAATGAATGATCTCGAAGCTGTCAAAAATATTGCCGAAAATTTAAACTTTTCTTTCGATCAAGGCAAAGCTCGTCTTCAGATCGAGAGGAATTTGCATCGTATAGTTTTGGAAATTATTGATGAAAATGGGCAAATTTTGCTTTTGAAATACCTGCTTCAAGTCAATGAACCATTTTTGACAAAGTTTCAGCAGGAAACGGATGTTTTAACTGAGCTTTCGAGGGCAAAAGTCCATTTTCATTTTAATGAAATCTTCAAAAGCGGGACCGAGCCCAAACCATGGTTTGTCTGCTCTTGTCTTCAGGGTGTAACTTTGGGAAATTCATTCCAGTTTGATTCTAAATATTTATCGGAGAATTTTTCCGACTTTTTGGTTGGGGCTTTGAGAGAAATTTCGCAAACAACGCCAGTCGAATCGGATAGTTCTAAATTTGATCGGATCAAGAAAGTTTTCGGCAAAGCATCTTTGTCACAAAGTATGAAAAAGTATGAGGACAATCTAAATCAATATTTACTTGATTCGAAAGAATTACTGGCTGACCAAGCTAATTATGTTTTTGCTCATAACGATTTAACGCCACTAAATATATTAAAAACACCATCCGGTTATGGCATTATTGATTGGGAATCAAGCCAAACCGATTTACTTACGCATGATGCAGCATATTTATTTCATCGTGCTTGGGGAAATTCTGTTTGGCAGGAAAATTTTCAATCAAAATTATTCCGCAAGCTTTTCGAAGAGAAAGATCAATCACTTTTTCTCCTAGAAATTTTGGAATTACTTGTTTATGACATTTCTGTTTTTGAGAAAATGTTGGATCAAAATAATTTTGCTGTATATCACAATGACGATCTATCAGAGGCCAAGATTAGAGAATTGCACCAGCTTTTCCTATCAAAATTGGACCAGTTTTTGGCTGGGGGATTGAAATGATTGCGTATTTAAGAGGAAAAGTTGTCTTGTTTCGTTTTGGTTTCCTGATTTTGGATGTAAATGGCGTCGGCTATCGTGTCAATACTGATCCGCAGATTGCAATTGCTCCCAATATTGTCGATACTCAGGCTGAAATCGAGTTATTCGTTCACCAACATATTCGCGAAGATAGCAGTGATTTGTACGGTTTTTTGATTTTTCAAGAACTAGAACTATTCGAATTATTAATCACTGTCTCCGGAGTTGGGCCCAAAGCTGGTCTTGCTATCATGGCTTCAGGTAAGACTGACCAGATTGTGAAGGCAATACTGACTGATAATATGGGATTTTTCACCGCCATTTCCGGTATCGGCAAGAAAGTATCGGCCAAAATAATCTTAGAATTGAAGTCAAAGTTGTCGAGTGATAAATCGATCAATATCCTCTCCGGAGATGAAAACTCTGATTTGTCTGACACTCTCGAATCACTAGGTTACAAACGCTCAGAGATCTCCCTATTCATCAACAAAATCCCAGACGAAATAGTCTCGATCGAAGACAAAATTAAGTGGTGTCTCAAAAACCTCTCTCGAAAATAATCGATTACTTTTTCATTTTTGTGTTTCTAGGTTTGGGCTTTGCAAAGTGTGCCTTTCTGCTATAATGAGCTCATGAATGATGAATATGAAAATTTTGAAAACGATTTGACTGTTTTGGCGTCGGTTGAAGATGACGTTGTCTTGGATCTCTCTCTTCGTCCCAAGAAGTTGACTGATTATGTCGGGCAAAGAGAGATCAAGGAAAATCTCGGCATCGTGATTGAGGCGGCCAGACGGCGAGGCGAAACAATCGAGCACATTCTTCTCTATGGGCCTCCCGGACTTGGCAAGACGACTTTGGCACATATTATTGCGAATGAACTCGACAGTGAAATCAAAGTTACCTCCGGCCCAGCGATTCAGAGAGCGGGGGATTTGGTTGCGATCCTGACAAATCTGGGCGAGGGAGATGTTCTTTTCATCGACGAGATTCATCGCCTCAATCGAAACCTCGAAGAAGTTCTCTACTCAGCAATGGAAGATTATGCCGTTGATCTTGTGTTGGGCAAAGGCCCTTCGGCCAAAAGTATGCGCATGAATTTACCAAAATTTACTTTCGTCGGAGCTACGACTAAATTTGGATCCCTCTCTTCTCCTCTTCGTGATCGCTTCGGAGTTGTTCATCGTCTCGAATTTTACGATGAATTGGAATTGGGTGAGATTATCAAACGCTCCGCTTCGATCTTGAACATTGAAATAGATAAGTCTGGAATTACCGAAATTGCCCGTCGCGCCCGAAAAACTCCCAGAATTGCCAATCGAATATTGAAGAGGGTTCGTGATTTTGCCGAAGTCAAACACCAGGGCAAAATTACTGGCCTGATCGCCAAAGAAGCAATCGAAAAATTAAACATTGATGAGATCGGCCTCGACCGAAACGATCGTGATTATCTGCTGGCTATTTACGAAAAATTTGGCGGCGGTCCTGTCGGGCTTGATACTATTGCTGCTTCACTCTCAGAAGACAGAGATACGATCGAAGATGTGATCGAGCCATATCTTCTCCAGCTAGGCTTTATTAACCGGACGCCACGTGGTAGAATAATTACAAACTTAGCCTGCAAGCATTTGAATATCGGTCAATTGGACTGTGAAAAGAGTTTGTTTGAAGCATGATCAAGTATCGTGATTACGGAGTCGCTTATTAATTAGACAAGAAATGCCGACGACACCACATAAAATATTGGTTCATACCTGCTGTACAGCATGTGCTAGTCATGTTTTTCCCGAGCTCGAAAATGCCGGCTTCAAAGTGGTTCCTTTTTTTTACAATCCGCAGATTGATCTTAGTCCCGAATACACTGCTAGACTCGACGACCTGAAGATGTATTGCGAAGATGCCAAACTGGAACTCATTATCCCTAACTATGAGCCAAAAGAATTTGTTGAAATACTAACCCCGTTCAAGAACAAAGAGTCGCTCAAATATATTTCCGACAAGGATAGATTCCAGCGCCGCCGATGTGCACTCTGCAATTCACTCGTAATTCAGCGGACAATCGAGCAAAGTAAGCGCCTCAGAATCAAATACTTTACAACAACACTACTCTGCTCTCCCTACAAAGACCATGGCGAAATTATTGAAATCGCGAATGAGAAGGCGCTTGACTACAACTTAAATTTCTATTATCAGGATTTTCGCAAAGGGTATTGGAAAGGTCGTAATTTTGCCCGTAATCACGAAATTTATGCTCCCGGTTTTTGCGGTTGCAGTGATTCACTAAAGGAAAAGAGATTGGAATAAGATGGAAAACACCGCGTTAGTAATTTCATATTTAGTCTTTCTGGTTCTCTACCTGCTATTTAGCGCGGCAGGGATTTATCATCTTTGGCGTTTTGGCTATTCTGGGGATTTGTCCAAATTTATTATTTTCACCTATTCAATCATTTCGATTATTATAATAGTAGCATCCTTTGTTTTTCTCGGTTTTAATTTTTTTGGAGGTTAGGTGGAAAATCCGGACGATAGCCCGAGCATTTATTTCCCCAGTCAGGAAAAGGAAGAGAGAGTATTCCTTCTGATCCGCAAACACTGGTTCAATTATGTTCCCTTTGCGCTATTTGCATTGCTGATGGTTGTGCCTGTAATCGCTTTTTGGCTGGTAATCAGCTATTGGGGAATCGCATTGTCTTCTTTTTACAGTGCGCTGGCGACAATTCTGATTAGTGCGTATCTGCTCATAATTCTGGCTGTTCAACTCTATGGATTTGTCTCGTATTACCTAGATGTATATATTGTGACAGATCGACGTATCGTTGATATTAGTCAAGAAGGGTTTTTCTCCAGGCAGATCGCTGAGCTGCATCTTCATCAGGTCCAGGATGTTAATGCAAGGGTAAAGGGAATTTTTGGGACGCTACTTCATTTCGGTGATGTTTTTATCCAGACCGCCAGCGATCACGAAAATTTTGTTTTCCAGTCGATCCCGCACCCTTACACCGTCGCCAAACAGATTGTTAATTTGCACCAGTCCCAGATTGAAAATGATTATACAGTCAGCCCATCGGCCCCAAGCGCAACTGCTCAAAGCGACATTATTATCACGAAGGAAAAGGATGATATCAAATCGGAAATTTCTGGCCTTCTCCATATCGACGATCTCGAGAAACAAGCCAAGGGTATCTTGGGGAAAAGTAGCTTCAGTGAGAGACTTCGCAATCCGGGTCTTTTCCACCATCCGGAGAATCGCCATATAATAGAGGATAGTGACCAAATCGTTGCTGATTTGCAAAATATTGGCAAAAATGATAATCAAATAGAGCCAGATAATTTTGAATCTGCTGATGATAATGCTCAATTTACTCCACAGGAAAAGAAAATTGATTCTCTACTGCAAGAGGCGACCGAGCAAAAGGGTAAAATTCTAAGCAAGAAAAATACCGACCCGAGCGATTCTGAGGGCGAGCTAACGGAAGGGAGAGAGATTAATCTTGAATAGGGAAGATGCAAATTAGCGATTTTGATTTTGAGTTGCCAGCCGATAGAATTGCAACAAAACCAACAAAAGAGAGGGATCTTAGCAAACTTTTGGTTCTTGGTCGCAATTCCGGAAAAATTGAACACCGGAAGTTCCACGATATAATTGATTATCTCCGCAAGGGAGATATTTTGGTAATAAATAATAGCAAGGTGTTCCCTGCTAGACTTTTGGGCCACAAGAAAGATAGTGGTGGCAAAGTTGAAATTTTGTTAAATCATGAATTGAGCGCTGGGATTTGGGAGGTAGTTGGTAAAGGGCTCAAGGAAGGCTCTGAGATAATTTTTGATAATTCTGCTCTAACAGGGTTAGTCTTGGGTAAAGATGTTGAAACTGCTTCGATAAAATTTAATCTCGGAGGTGAAGAATTTTTTAGAGAAATTGAGAAAGTCGGTCATATTCCACTGCCGCCATATATTGAAAAACAGCGAAGTCTCTCTGGAATTGGTGATAAAGTCAATGACAGAGAAGAATACCAAACTGTTTACGCGAAGCCAAAAGGAAGCGTAGCGGCTCCAACAGCAGGTTTGCATTTCACTTCCCTGCTTTTGGAAAAAATCAAAGACAGAGGAGTCGAAGTCCTGGAGGTAACCCTCCATGTCGGATTGGGCACATTCCAACCAGTTAAGACAGAGCGAGTCGAAGATCACAAAATTCACAAAGAATTTTTTACAATTGACCATGAGGTTATTGTAAAAATTCAAGAAGCCAAAGATAATGGTAGAAGAATTGTTGCCGTAGGCACGACAACGACTCGCGTCTTGGAAACGGTTTTTTCCGATAAGTTTATTCCAAAGTCTCAAGTCCTGAATCCCGATTCTCAATTATTATCAGGCTGGACTGATATTTATCTATATCCTGGCTCCAAATTTCACTGTATTGACGGCATGATTACAAATTTTCATTTGCCCAAATCAAGTTTGCTTTTGCTGGTGTCTGCCTTCGCCGGTAAGGAAGCGATCTTGACCGCCTACAAAACGGCGATCAAACATCAATATCGATTCTATTCTTACGGCGATGCAATGCTGATAATTTGATTGAAAAAATGTCAAAAAATGGTATAAGTATAAGTGATGAAAATTATTACAAAGAGTGAACAAGAAACAACGGATTTTGCCAAGAAAATTGCGAGTTTGGCAAAACCGGGTGACATTTATGCCCTGAAAGGTGATCTCGGAAGCGGAAAAACAGTTTTTTCTAAGGGATTTCTCAGGTCTTTTGGGGTAGAAAAGAATATCACTAGTCCAACTTTTGTAATTATGAAAAAGTATGATCTTTTGAATAATTCAAAAGTCAGAGAAATTTTGCACATTGATTGTTATAGATTTAATGGTCCAGAAGATGCCCTCTCGATTGGGCTTGATGAATATTTACAGGACGACAACATTATTATGTTGATTGAATGGCCGGAAAAAATTTGGTCTCTGGTCCAAGATCGAGCTAAACTTATTCAATTCGAATATTTAGAGGGGGATAAAAGGGAGATTTCGTATGAAATATAAATTATTTGTATCTTCGGAGGGTCCAGAGACAATTATCGGACTTATGAACATGTCGGGTGATTTTATCGACAAGGAAAGTCGCTCGATGCGGTTCAATCAATCAGAAGAGTTGTTGGTTTTTATTGACAGCATTCTTACCAGAAACAATATTACAAATGGTGATCTTTCGGCGATCGAAGTTGTCAAAGGTCCAGGCTCCTATACTGGTTTGCGTGTTGGGCTTACGACCGCAAATTTTCTGGCCTTCTCACTGGATATTCCGATAATTAGTCAGAGAGAAAAAATTGGAAAAGACAGTCATTTCAAAAACTTTGTGATACCAGAATATGGATCAGTCCCACTTATCACCAAGTCGAAATCTAGACTCTAATAGGCTCTTTCTGCTAAGATTAAAAATAATGAATATTATGTCTTTTCTACACAGAAACAAAAAGCAAAAAAGTGCTAAAAACACCAAAAGTGCTAATAATCAAGCTCAAAAGCCCAAGAAGAAAATCAATAAGTTTTGGCGTGTTGCTTTGGTTGTTCTTTTTGTGTTGATTATTGTCGGAACTTCTCTTGCTGGTTATATTGTATCCTCCAGTTCAAAGGCTTTTGAGAAAGGATTAGGCGGTGGTACTGCCCTGATCAAGACAATCGTTGGCCAAAAGGAAATGATCAAAGGTGAAGAAAATGATCGGGTTAACGTATTACTTATGGGTATGGGCGGGGCAAACCATCCTGGGGGTCTCCTGACCGACTCAATCATGGTCCTAAGTATCAAACCATCAACCAATCAGATGGCCCTTATTTCTATCCCTCGTGACTTGGAAATAACAATTTCTGGCGAAGGTGAAGCCAAGATCAATTCAGCACTAGCGTCGAATTACAATCAATATTTGGCCAAAAATTGCACCAAAAAGAATCAAGTTTCCTGTACTGAGGATGCGCTCATCTCTGGAGCAAATTACGAAACTCAAACGATCTCCAGTGTGGTCGGAATTCCAATCGACTATTACATTTTGGCTGATTTTTCTGGATTTGCGAAAATTATCGATGATCTGGGCGGTATCGATGTATATGTCGATAAAACCCTCTACGACCCACTTTTCCCAGATCAGGCGATGAAGGGCTATGATCCGTTCAAGATAACCGAAGGCCAGCATCATCTGGACGGAGCGACCGCTCTCAAATATGCTCGCTCCAGAGAGACAACCTCTGATTTTGATAGAGCAGCCAGACAGCAGAAGATCTTGCAAGCTGTCAAGGACAAGGCATTGAAACTTGGAATTTTGGCAAACCCAACCAAAGTAATTGATTTGATAAGCACACTTGGGAATAGTATTCATACCAATTTTACGCCATCAGAGTTAAAAACATTTGTCGACCTGACCAAAAATATCGATAAATCCAATATTAATTCGAAGGTATTCACAACCGGTGCAACTGGTGAGCTCGAGGATTACAACAATGGTACTTATTATTTGCGACCAAAAGGTGGGAATTTTGACAAAATAAAGGCAATTGTTTCAAATATTTTTGATGCAGCTTACCAGAACCGCGAGCAAGCAACTGTCTCGATCTACTATAATGCCAAAAATTTGGCTACAGCAACTACCCTCTCCAAAACACTTGAGGCTGACGGATACGATGTTTACTATATGGGACAGTCCAAAACCACAATTGGTGCTACTTCGTTCATTGACTACACAGGCGGAAACAAACCGAATACTACAAAATTTATTGGTAGCATGCTTGGAGTGACTGCAGTAGAACAAGCAAAACCTAAGGCAACCAGCGTAGATCTTACGATTTCTATCGGGCCTGATTATTCACCTCAGAAATAGAATATGAACTTTATTTTTAATTCAATTTTTAGGAGGGTCTTTCTTTCCCTTACTTTGTTTTTGGGTGTTCTTTCACTCTACCTTCAAAATAGTCAAAGCAATCTCCTCGTAGCAATTTTGGGGCTAATATTCGTTTCCTGTCTCTTCTTTATCTGGAACGAAAGTTCGGCTATTTTCATCTTGATTCTTTTGTCTTTTACTACTGCATACGCATTCTACAGTGTTTTATTCCAATTATCCTTGCCACTTTGGTTGATAATGGTTGGAATCTTGTCGGTTTTTAGCTACCTTTTCGCCTATTTTGAGCAGAGAATCGGTATTTTGGGCAACAAGCGTCTCGTCTATTTGGTCTTATTTTCTCTAATCATCCTTGAAGTTTTTCTTTCTCTGAGTTATTTTTTGATTAACCCCATTGGCCAAAGTCTGATCATTGCGGCGATTTCCTATCTCTTTGTTGGATTTTGTTATACTGTATTGGCTAAGCACACAGATAACAAATTCATTACTTATGTTATCTTTACTACGATCGCAGTTGGCCTAGTGTTTTTGACTTCTGCTTGGGGGGTATCATAAAAGAGAAGTTGTGATATAATAAACGAAAATAATGAAACGGAGAAATGTGACAGACAAAATAAAACCGCTTAAAATTAAGATCAAAATGCCAGATTTCAAGAAATGCACACAAAATTGTGTTGCAATCTTTGGAAATTTGTGGTCAAACCGTGGTCGGCTCAAGTTCGTCAAGGTCAAAACTGATTTTGAAACACCGCGATTGGTCAAGATAATCTTGGCTTCGCTCATCCTCTTAGTATTCTCTGTCCTGGTCTTTTTCGGCGTGATGATTTACGGGATCAAGTCACAAGACAAAATAACACAAACAGTTGCTCATTATATTCCGTACCCAGTTGCGGTAGTCAACTATGATTTTGTAACCTACTTTGACTACACAAACGAGACAGACTACATTCATCATTTCTACTCTTCAACTAAGCAAGACGCCAGTGTAAATATGAGTGATGTTGATAAGCAAATTTTGGATCAGTTGATTGAAAACAAGATAGTCTCAGAGCAAGCTCGAAAGTACAAGATTAAGGTGACAAAAGCGGATGAAGACCAAGTTGTAAATGGAATTATCGATCAAAATGGCGGACAAGACAAAGTTGAAAAAGTGTTAAACGACATGTATGGTATCAATCTAAATCGTTTTCGCAAACTGGTTGATGTCCAGTTGATGCGAGACCAATTGAATCAGAAGGTGATTGAGCGGGTCGGGGTTCAGCACATTTTGATAAAGGTTGACCAAAACGCTGCTCAGGCCGATGTTGATGCTGCCAAGAAGAAAATTGACGATATCAAGACCCAAATTGTTGCTGGAATGGATTTCGGCGACGCTGCCAAGAAGTATTCAGAAGATAGTGCTACTGCCTCGAGTAGCGGAACTCTTGATGCTTTTACTGCGGGAGAAATGGTGCCGGAATTCGAAAAGGTTGCTTTCAATATCAAAGTAGGCGATATCTCGGATCCGGTCAGGACTCAGTATGGATGGCATTTGATCAAGGTAAATAGCAAGACTGGAATAGTTCAAGTTAGTTTCGCTGATTGGCTTTCTGCTCTCAGATAAACAATGAAATACAAGAAAATTATAATCTCAATAATTACAATTTTGGCAATTGCAGCCGCCATATACAGTATTTTGAATTGGCAAAAAATGGTCAACAATACGCCAGTTCGCCAAACAGAAGAGATACGATAATCAGAATTCAGAATTAAGAGGACAAGAGCTTGTGAATTGCGGGCTCTTTTCATTTTCATTTTCTTTGTTATGATTAATTGGGAATTAATCGAAGGATAGAATGAAAATTACAATTTGCGGCAGTATGAAACATGCTGACAAAATGGTTAAGGCTTACAAGAAGCTGCAGAAAATTGGGCATACTCCTGTAATGCACGAGGATGTTTTTGGAATTGCGAGCGGAACTGCGCCAGAGCTGATTGAAGGAATCACAAAAAATCACGCCGAAGTTAAGAAAAAGTATGATTTCATCAAGATCTGGCATGGTCTGATTATGGAAAGCGACGCGATATTGGTTTGCAACTATGATCGAAATGGTATCAAAAATTATGTTGGCGGAAACACACTGATGGAAATTGGCTTTGCTTACACTGCCGACAAGAAAATATTTCTAATCAACCCAATTCCGGATGGTGTTAGTTATGCAGACGAAATCAAAGCAATGTTCACTGCTGTATTGGATGGGGATCTTTCCAAAATTGAGAATAGTGAGAAAATGAAGTGAAGATTGATTTAACTGCTGCAATTAGTCGTCAGAATTGAAATTATTTCGTGTTGTGATCTCTGATTTCTTTGCCAACTACTTGGCCTTTCTTGTCAAATTCGTAAATATAAACAACGCCTGTGCCGATTTCATGATTGCAAATTTCGTGATCGGGTATATTCTCCAAATGCTTAATAATAGCTCGGAGGCTGTTGCCGTGAGCCGAAACAATGACATTATGGCCTCTCTTTAGTTCGGCCAAAA
>JAPLVL010000018.1:3328-25819 GCA_026397135.1 Candidatus Berkelbacteria bacterium | reverse complement strand
TCTTTCAAACTCTCCCCGTTTGGCGGAGCGACATCCCAACTGCGGCGGTACTTCAGAAATAATTCATCACCGAACTTTTTCTTGGCCTCATCTTTGTTCATCCCAGTTAAATCACCGTAATTACGCTCCTTGATTGCAGCATGCTTCTTGATAGGGATGTGCAGATGGTTCGTTTTCTCCAAAATTATCCGAAGGGTATCCTGGGCTCTTTTCAGATCAGAAGTATGGGCGCGGTGTAAGGTCATGTCTTTGATTAATAGAGCGGCAAGTTTTGCCTCCTTTTTGCCCTGCTCTGATAATTCCACATCGATAAAACCGGTCCATTTATTAAGCAGATTCCACTCTGATTGTCCATGGCGGATCAAAATCAAAAAAGACATTTATCTCCCTTGTTTCAAAGCATTTAATCCAGGATAGGTTGCTTTGCCTTGAAGCTCCTCTTCAATGCGGAGGAGCTGGTTGTATTTTGCTACTCTTTCGGTACGGCAAAGGGAACCGGTCTTGATTTGACCTGTGCCGAGCCCGACCACGAAGTCGGAAATAGTCGTATCTTCGGTTTCACCTGAGCGGTGCGAAACAACAGCAGTATATCCAGCTTCGTTTGCCATTTTGATTGCTTCGATTGTCTCTGTGACTGTTCCAATTTGATTTAGCTTGATCAAAATAGAATTGGCTGCACCAGATTTTATACCCTTTTCAAGTCTTTCGATGTTTGTCACGAACAAGTCATCTCCAACGATTTGGACCTTCTGGCCGAGTCTGTCTGTCAGCAGTTTGTAGCCTTCCCAGTCGTCTTCGGCTAGACCGTCTTCGATCGAAATAATCGGATATTCTTCGCACCATTTAGCGTACAGCTCGACCATTTCAGTGCTAGTCAGGATGCGCTTCTCAGTTTTGAGATCATATTTACCGTCAACCAGAAGTTCGGTAGCGGCGCCATCGATGGCGAGACATATATCTTTGCCGGGGATGTAGCCAGCCTTTTTGATTGCTTCCAGAATTATTTTCAAGGCTGCCTCGTTGTTTTCCAAACTTGGAGCAAAGCCGCCTTCGTCACCGACAGTGGTATTGAGGCCTTTTTCTGCTAATATTTTCTTCAGAGCGTGAAAAGTTTCTGCCCCATAACGCAAGGCCTCTTTAAAATTTGGAGCACCAACTGGCATAATCATAAACTCTTGAAGATCCGTAGAATTCTCAGCGTGTTTACCGCCATTTAATATGTTCATCATTGGCACCGGTATTTGCATCGGTTTGCCCGTTTTCCCTATCTCGGCAAAATAATCATACAATTTCATACCTTTTGATTCGGCTGTCGCGTGAGAAAAAGCAAGTGAAATTCCCAAGATTGCATTCGCTCCCAAACGCCCCTTATTCTTGGTCCCGTCAATCTCAATCATTTCTCTATCAAGTGAAGATTGGTCGTATTCATTTCCAATGAGCTTTTCTCTCAGTTCTGTATTAGCGTTGTTCACCGCTTTCTCGACTCCTTTTCCGCCATATCTCTTGTCGTCCCCATCTCGAAGTTCAACGGCCTCATAACTACCAGTTGAAGCACCGGAGGGGACAGCTGCGCGGCCAAAAGAATTATCGTCAAGTGTTAAATCAACTTCGACGGTTGGGTTTCCGCGAGAATCGAGAATCTCACGAGCAACAATGTTCTTAATCTTCGGCATACAAACCTTTCGTTAATTTTATTTGACTTTTTAACTTATGAAAGTATCTGTATTTTAACAGTTCATCTTTTGATTCTGCAAGCTTTGCCTCATATTTTTGGTAACAAAAAAACAATCAGAATAATTTATTGGCGGGATCGAAGGGACTCGAACCCTCGACCTCCACAGTGACAGTGTGGCGTTCTAACCAACTGAACTACGACCCCACATAAATTATTCTGATTGTTTTCAAAATGCAAAATGATTATAACATTTGAATGCCGAAAAATCAACACACGGAGAAAAAATTAGCTCCCCTCGATCAATTCGAAGGGAGCGGGAATTACTAATCGATCGGGGAGCAGTAGGCTGCACAGAGGTAGATGAGCATAAATGTAAATATGTCATCAGAGCCGATTATACCATCACCTTTCTCGTCGCGAAGATTCTGAACGATTTTTGTTGCTATCTTTTGAACCGTATCTTCGTCGGCTAGACGGAAGACGGAAATCAGAGATTCGGAAGTCTCATCGTCATCGAGAAAGTTTTTGATAATCGCATCCTGCCACTCTTCTTTTTTGTCCTTGCCGACACTCTGGAGCAAGTGAACACGTAGCTGAATTTGATTCAATCCGATCATTTTTTCCGAACAGAGCATCAATTTCTGAGCCAAATTCGGATCCTTGTTCGCGGCAAGCGCGATAACATTGATGACTGGCTGGATCTTCAATCTTTTGGCTTGGACCAAATCGTCACAGAAAGAAACAGGCAGTTTCTGCCCGAGGCAGTGGAAAGAGATTACTGCTCTGTAACAATGAATGGCAGCGATTGATTGAAGTTTCTCTTCCTCTTTGGCTTGACTGATCTTGACATTTGCCTCGAATTTATCCAGCGCGGAGATTGCTTCCGGTGCGATTTGGGGGTCGAGCGGCCAAAGGGAGAGAACCGTGTCGAAGAGAACCGAACAACTCGATTGACTTGCCTTCGCTGACAACTCCTCCTTCAATCCGAGGACGATTCTCTTTACTCCTTCGACGCAGGTAGCATTTTTTGTTTGTGAGAGAGCAATTGCCATTTTCTCCAAATCAGGCTGACTGACGCCGGTTGGGTAGAGAAAGGGCATCGGCTCCAATTGTATTGGCTTGTCCTGCGTTGCGAAAATCAGGAACGGAAGAACAAACTGGTCTTGATATTTCAGTCTGTCTCCGATTTCCGTATCCGATTTCGCGTAAGTTACAAGGAAACCGTTACAACGATCAAGGCAATTCTCATTTGCGATGACGAGGTTGTAGAGAGCCATTTCCGGCCGATTAATTTCATTGTCGGGAATTGACAAGAGAGAGCCAAACACAATGTTCGAAGCTTTGGCTATCACTTCATTCTTTGCCCCAGCGATTTTTGCTGCATAAACAAGTTTTGCTACCATAATCTGGCGCAGATGGGGAGAAATTGAATCTTGCCCTTCCTTCCAGATATCTTTGCCCTGGGGCAAAAGTCGGTCGATTGCTTCCTGCCAATGCTTGGCGCAATACTCCTTGGCCCAACTGGCTTTGTTGTTCCTGTCGAAGATACTGGCAGCCAGGATAACCTTGTTGGCCAGACGGAGATCGCTTGCTGATATTTTGTCCAGGTGGTCGAATGCTTTCCGCGGCTCCTTTTTGTACATGAGCGCGGATTCAAACGAAGTCATGAAGTCGCGGTTGTATGCCGTCGTTTTGGCTTTCCGTAACTCCTTGACCGCAACCTTGAGATTTTCGGCCGTATCACCGAACGCAAAGTTACAGATCAAGATGAATGTTGCAAACACAAAACAAAAACGCATCGTCCTTCTCCTTTTCGAAGTCTCGATTTCGGGCGTTCAACTAAGGCAGAGCATATTGAAAAAATAGCCAAAAGTCAATGGGGGACTAGATAATTACAAATTATTTAATGAAAAGATTGCCAAAATCTCGGAAAATATTATTCCGTTTCTTTTTCTTGGATATCCCGATCGCTTCCTTGTAAATCTCAACCAGATGATCGGTCGTTGCTTCAATCGAAAATCTCTGGCAATTCTTAATTGCTGCTGCGGCCATTTCCACTCTCTCCTTTTCGTGCGAGAGCAAATATAATATTTTCTCTTGAAATTCCTTCTGACTATCGCAGAGGTAACCATCTTCGCTGTTTTTGACGATGTCGCGCGGACCAAAAACATTCATCGCTACGACCGGTGTTCTGCCAGCCATCGCTTCGGAGAGAACTATTCCCTGAGTCTCAGTTACCGAGGGGAATGTGAACAAATCCGCTGCTCCGAAAAATCTGGCGATTTCTTCTGCCTTCAGGAACCCGGTCACAGTTGTGAATTCTGTGAGTCCCAATTCCTTGATTTTTGCCTTTAATTCTGACTCGTCGGTTGCGAATCCACCACCAGCAAAAATGAGATGAGTGTCGGGAAAAGTGTTTCTAATTTCCTTGTAGCATTCGCACAGGACGGTTAAATTTTTCTCTCGGGCGATTCGCCCACCAAAAAGCAGGATTTTCTTGTGGGCAGGAATTTTGTATTCAGCGAAAAGTTTTGATTTTTCTGCCTCATTCAGATGGTGAAAACGACTGATATCAATTCCGGTCGGATTCACCACGATCGGTTTTTTGACGCCAAACGAACGAAGTAGTTCCATCATTGATGTTGAGGGTGCAATATTGATGTCCATGCTATTGCAGAAGTTTTTTGATAATTTCTTGAGTCCGTATTGAACCAACGGTTGAAGCAACTCGGACGGAACGTAGTGGGAATACTCAGTCAAAAGAGTATGGTAGGTGTGGACTTCTGCGATATGCAGTTTCTTGGCAATGCGATGGCCGATGAATCCAACGGTGAAGGGGAGCTGGATGTGGATTATTTCGATACCAAGATTCTTGACCGTTTTGGCGAGCGATGGGATGTAGGGGATAGCGATCGGAAAATCTTTTGGTGAAAGTTCGTCAATTGCTGGCAGTCTGAAAACATTTGTTTCGGGCAGAGCGCCGGTGGTTGATGGTGCGAAGATGTAAACTTGGTGGCCAATTTTTTCCAAACTTTTGCGATAGGTCTTGATTGATGTAGTAACACCGTTTATTGATGGTTCGTAAACATCGGTAAAAATCCCAATTTTCATGTGATCCTTTTCTAATGATTACTTTAATATAGCGTCAAACCGACCAATTTTGCAAATCTTGTTTTCTCAACCCAAGTTGTCATTTTCTGAAAAAGGTGCTAAATTTAAGTGTAGTTTGTTTAAAAGCGGGTATAGTTTAGTGGTAAAATGTATCCTTCCCAAGGATGAGTCGCGGGTTCGATTCCCACTACCCGCTCCAGATGCTACGAATGGCATGCAAGAATGGTGAGGGTTCAGCTCGCCCCGCCTTGGGGCTCAGACAGGGTGAAATAGAGCAATTTATTTTGCCAATATAGCTCAGTTGGTAGAGCAATGCTTTCGTAAAGCAGAGGTCAAGAGTTCGAATCTCTTTATTGGCTCCAAAACTATGACTGTTTACACATATTTAATCAAAAGTGACCTTGACGGCGGTTTTTATACAGGGATTTCAATTGATCCCTTCAAACGAGTTAATGAGCGCAATAGCGGAAAACTCAAAACGACCGCCTTTAAAAAGCCGTGGAAATTGGTTTATATAAACCAGCACGAGAGTTATTCAGAAGCTAGAGAGCAGGAGCGTTGGCTAAAGAAGAAGAACAGAAAGTATAAAGAAGCTTTAGCTCAGCTTGCCCCGCCTTATGTAGGCGGGGTGAAGTAGAGCAATGCTTTCGTAAAGCAGAGGTCAAGAGTTCGAATCTCTTTATTGGCTCCAAAATAATTTAGATTCTTGATATAATCCTTCAATGAAGGAAAAAATTAAAAAAATTTATCAAAATTTTCGCGAGTTCGTTTTTGTTGATTTGACTTGTCGCTATCTTTTGCTGTCGTCGATAATTCTGTCGTTTTTGGTCGATATGTTGTGGCGAAAATATTTAATCAGCTCAGATATCTTTGTTTACACCAGGATTGGGCTCTTCCCGATGAAATATCTGTTCTTGGTCTTGTTGATAAATACTGTTTTGGCTTATTTTTCACATGACAAAGAGAAGGAAATCTCTCATTTGCTATTAATTGGCAATATTGCCTTAATTGTATTAAGCTTAAGTTTAGAAATATTTTATTCCATAAACTAATATGACAAACTGGAAATACAAACGCTTATTTGAAATTTTGCCTGGAGTCTTGGCTTGGTTTTTCTTGCTCTTACCCGTAATGTTGGCTTTAATTTCACCCAATGCCTTTACGGTTTACATGGTGGCCTATATCAGTTTTTGGCTTGTTCGAACCTTCATTATGTCCTATCGTCTGGTGGTTGGGTACATTCATTACAAGAGAGACCGCAAGGTTGACTGGTTTGCCCGGCTGAAAGGATTGGAGGGTACAGAGGATTGGCGCAAAATCTATCATCTGATCATCGTCCCAACCTACAAAGAAGATATCGAAATTCTGAAATCTACCGTTCAGGCCGTTTTGGCTACTCCGATGCCAAAGGAAAATATCATTTTCATTCTTGGTATCGAGGAGAGGGACCAGGAGCGGGCGAGTGCTTATGGCCAAATTCTGAAGGAAACATATGGTCACGAATTTAAACATTTTATGGTCACGATGCACCCCAAAGATATTCCAGGTGAAGTTGTCGGTAAAGGTGGGAATATTACATATGCTGCCAAACAAATTTTGCCCTATTTTGTGAAGGAAAATATTCCATTTAAAGATGTTGTGGTGACAACGATGGACGCTGACCACATCATGGATCGTCAATATTTGGCTGATTTGACTTATAAATATTTGACCGACAATGACCCAATTCACAAAAGTTTTCAGCCGCTGCCGATGTTTTTCAACAATATTTGGGATGTGCCAATGATCAACCGCTTAGTTGCGATGGGCTCTTCTTCTTGGCAAATGATAGTGACGACACGCCCTTCTCGCCTTCGGAATTTTTCCGCTCATGCTCAGAGTCTAGAGGCGTTGGTTCGGATTAATTTTTGGGCAACTAATACGATTGTTGAAGACGGTCATCAATTTTGGCGCAGTTATTATGGTTTTAACGGGCGATACGAGGTGGTTGCGATGCATACGCCGATCTACCAGGACTGTGTTTTGGCTGATACTTTCAAAGATACGATGCGCGAGCAATATTTACAGAAGAGACGCTGGGCTTGGGGCGTTTCTGACATTCCGTATGTGATGGAGCACACTTTCAAAGACAAGGAGATCCCTTTCTTTGATCGTTGGGCCAATGCGCTAATTCTCTGGGAATCTCATCTGTCCTGGTCGACAACCTCTCTTGTTTTGGCCTCAACTGCATGGATTCCTTATTTTCTCCGCGCTCGCTTCAATCATGACATTTTGGCTTTTAGTTTTCCGTACTTGTATAGTAAAATACTGATCATTGCATGGGTTGGTATGATTACAACCCTGGTTATCTCGACTTTGCTGGTTCCACCCAAGAGGGGCAAGAAGCCTGTTTTCCGCATTTTTCTTGACTGGATTCTAACACCAATTGTCTTGCCAATTTCAAATATCTTGTTCTCTTCTATCCCAGCCATGGAATCCCAGTCGCGCCTGATGATTGCTCACTACTTGGGCAAATTTCATGTCACGGCCAAATCAACCAAAAGATCAAATATAACGGAGGGTTCCAATGAAAAAGTGTAGGGAAATTTGCGCAAAATTTTTCAGTCGGAAAAATTTGCCTAATTTTTTGGGGTCAGCCAGGGGACTCGGCCATTGTTGATGAAATTGCCCATATTCCTTCGGGCTATACTTATTTGAAAGACCAAGATTATCGCCTCAATCCCGAACATCCGCCTCTGGCCAAAGCCTTGGCTGCCCTGCCGCTCGTTCTGGACAAGAAGATCAAGGGTCCGGAAGCAAATTGGAGTTGGAGTGGTATCAATCAGTGGGAATCGGGCTGGTATATGCTTTATCATGCTGGCAACGATCCTGTGCAAATTCTTTTCCTGGCTCGTCTGCCAATGATGCTCCTGATGGTTCTGCTTGGGGCATTGCTTTATATCTGGGCTGCACGGCTCTATGGCCGCAAAGTTGGATTGATTGTACTTACTTTATATGCATTTTATCCCGATGTACTGGCTCATGGCCGCCTAGTCACGACTGATGTGCCAGCTGCTCTCGGATTTTTGGTTGCCGTCATGACCTTTGACAAAGCAATCAGACAAAAAACTTGGAAAACAACAATTTTTGCCGCTCTTGGGTTTGCGCTGGCTCAGTTGATGAAGTTCTCGGCAATTCTGCTTTTCCTGATTTTCCTGATTCTAGCCATAGTTAGAACAATTCTTGATAGGAAGGAAACCGGTGGCTTCTGGCCAGGCTTTTGGTCCAATTTCAAGACATATTTCTGGGTTTGTTTCCTCTCTGTTATCGCTGTCTGGGCTGTCTATATCCCCTTCGTCTGGAAGATGCCGGCTTCGATCGAGCACCAAGTTATTGAGAACAATCTGACAGCTGACCCAAGAACTTTATTCCTTCGCAATTTTCTCCATCATTTTGAGAATAATCCGATTACTCGAGCTCTCGGTCATTACATTCTGGGTATCTTTCTCGTGATTGGTCGAGTCGGTGGCGGAAATGTCACCTTCATTTTGGGCAAATTGTCCGAAAAAACGATTCGCTGGTATTTCCCTGTAGCTTGGCTTTTGAAAACCTCAATTCCGGTTATTGTCCTCTTTGCAAGTACAATTCTCGCTCTGGCGCTTCGCTGGACCAAGAAAAAGGAAGCGAAATGGACGATTGCACTACTCCTGACCCCGATTTTGGTTTACTGGGCCTTCACCTTGGCTGGTTCGCTCAATATTGGCATCCGCCACCTCATGCCGACCGTTCCTTTTGTCCTGCTCCTGATCGGCTATGGGATTTATCCTATAATTTCAAATTACAAGAAGAGCAAGGCAATGTTTTTCGTCGTGATTGCTCTGGTTGTCTATATGGTAGCTTCGACTTTGTCAAATTATCCCAATTTCATTTCCTATTTCAATGAAATTACGCCGAAATCGATCCGATATGAACGTCTGATGGATTCTTCACTTGATTGGGGACAGGATATGATGAGGTTGAAAAAATACATTGACGACAACAAAATCAGTTCGATCAAAGTCGATTATTTTGGCGGCTCGGTGCCGTCTTACTTCATTTCGCAGTCTCACGATTGGCACTCTGGTTGCGGTCCGACCAAAGGTTGGATTGCGATTTCGGCTACATTCTACCAATCTTCTAAATTGGTCGGACCCAAAGAGGGAAAATGGTCTTACGCTTGGCTTGATAAATACAAACCAAAAGCAATAATTGGCGGTTCGATCTTGGTTTTTGACATTACTGCCGACGATTACGCCAAGAATCCTCCCTCAATGTCGTATCCGATTACGAAATATGATTATTGTCTCCAAAACAGCGATACCGGACAGGTAGGTTTCTAATGACAGAACCAAGAACACTCTCAGTCGTAATCCCTGCCTACAAAGAGGAAAAACGGCTGCACAAAACCATTGAGGCAATCGAAAAATACAAAACATCTCATGCTATCCAGATTGAGACGATCATTGTCGTTGACGGCTCACCCGATCGGACAGCAGAAATTGCGAAGGAGTTGACTTCTAATTTGGACAACTATCGTGTGATTGACCGAAAACAAAATCACGGAAAGGGATACACTGTCAGGGAGGGGATGTTGGAAGCGAAAGGCGATTATATTCTCTTTACCGATGCTGACAATTCAACGCCATTTGCCCAAGTTGACAAATTATTGAAGGAGATTGACAATTTCGAGGTTCCCATTCATTGCGAAGGTGGTCGGTTGGCACAGCCACAACCCCTCTATCGTATCATTGGTAGTCGAGCTCTGAATTTGGTTATACAACTACTTGCCGATCGTGGGATCAAAGACACTCAGTGCGGCTTCAAGCTTTTTCAAAAAGTGGCTGCCAAGGAGATTTTCAAACGATTAACCTTTGAGCGTTTTTCTTTCGATATTGAACTGCTTGCTATCGCTCGGAAACTCGGATATCGAACCAAGGAAGTCGGGATTATTTGGTATGATGATCCCCACTCGACCGTAAATCCTGTCCGAGACGGTCTTCGAATGGTTACAGACGCTTGGCGGGTTAGAAAAAATATTTTTAGCGGACGATATAAATAGTTTTCCCCACTTTCTCTTGAAATGAACTTGTCTTGAGATACCAAAGACTGGTATAATTTTGATATAGAAAAATAGGTAAGCGAGGGCAGCTTGAGACTCTTTGACCGCTTAAAAAAATTACCTCCTAGAAAGAAGCAGGCTCTGGGCAATAGTTTTCGTGATCTCAAAAATAGAAAAACTTCGAAAAATCCGATTGACGCAGAGATAAATGCGATAGCCCGCAGTACCAAAGTCGCGTTCAACGTTTTTGCTCGACCTCACAATTATTTCAGAAACAAATACTCTTGGTATTACAAATGGCATGCTCGCTCGTATGCTAGTCTCGTCCACTACTTTTCGCTTTGCGGCTATATATTGGCTATCATCGCTACTATCTGGATTCTTTGTGGCAAATCACACATTCTCTCAAGTCACGCTAGTGCAAGCAATGTTGTCTATACTAATTTTAGTTCATTCACGTTGTCTCATACTGTTTTGACCGGGGGGAATTATGTTAAATTGAAAAATACGCCGATTAATTATACCTATTCTACTGGCTTTGGAAGCTCGGGTAGTGGTGATGGCGAATTTACTTCTCCATACAGTGTTGCTACAGACCAAAACGGAAAAATTTATGTTTCCGATACTGGCAATAATAGAATTGAAGTTTTTAATAGTAATGGAACATATAGCCGACAATTTGGCGGACCAGGTTCCGGATTTGGGCTTTTTAGTTCCCCTGGAGGGTTGGCGGTTGATTTGGCTGGTAATGTCTATGTGGCTGATGAATTGAATAATGTAGTTCAAAAATTCGATGCTTCGGGCGTCTTCGTTTCGCAGTTTGGTGGCTTTGGTTCAGCCACCAATCAATTTAACCGCCCGATGGGCGTGGCGCTTGATTCAGCCGGTAATATTTATGTTGCGGACGGATTAAACCAAAAAATTAAAAAGTTTGATTCTGCTGGTGCTTTTGATAGTTATGTTTGGTTGTCGGGAACTTACTACCCCAGTAATATCGCGATTGATGCAAATGACAATTTGTACGTGATCGATAGTTTCTCAAATTATGTCGAAAGATTTGATTTGATGGGAAACTTTATTAATGGTTTTGGCCAATTAAATAATGGCACTGGCGATCCTGATAATTTTAACGGACCGGGCGGTGTCGCTTTTGACTCAGCTGATCATGTCTTTGTCGCTGATCGTATGAACTGCCGCATTCAGGAATACCAAAACGATGGTACCTTTATTGCTACAGTCACAGTCAACAGCAGCTGCACTGGTACTGAAGTTGACAGCGTAGCGGTCAATCAAAATGACCAACTTTTTGGACTTATCTCGGGCTCGGGGGCAGGTAGTGGGTTTGAACAATATAATTCCTCTCTCGGAACAGCTTATATTACTTCAGGTAGCGCCGATATAATTTCAGCTGGTGCTGCAGGAGAGGAAGCAACCGAGAAAAATTGGCAGTCGATTTCCTGGACTACTACAACCTTGCCAGCCAATACGAGTGTGAAAGTCAGACTTCGGGCGGCAGATTTGACTTCCGATTTGAGTAGTAAAATTTGGAGCAATTTCGTCACTGTAAGCGGCGGTTTGTTTACTTCTGGCACTTTGACCGGCAAAAAAGCCGAAATTGAAGTTGTCCTGGAGACAAGCGATGGCATCGATACAGCCATCCTAGACAGATTAACAGCGAATTATGATACGGTGGCCGACGGTACAGTTGTTTGGACACATGAAGGAGTTGATAACAATTGGTCAACTCCTGCTAACTGGTCAACTGACAGCGCACCGGATTTAAATAGCCATATAATCTTCAATTCTCGCAATACTGACGATTCTACGATAGATACCGGTTTTGGTGGTAGTTTCGCTTCACTCCAGGTTGATCCTGGCTACAGTGGGACTATCACAGCTGCTCGCTCAATCACTGCTTCCGGAGACATAAACTTGATTTCCGGTACATTGACTCACGAAGCCAATTCTACGAGCAAGCAATATTGGCTCGATATAAATGCTGCCAATTTGACGGTTGGGCTCGGCGCTCAGATTGATGCAACGGGGAAAGGTTTCGCTTCTGACCAAGGTCCTGGCACGACGGCGATCTTCGATCCATACAATGGCTGGATTAACCACCCTATTACTTCTGGCGCTGGTTACGGTGGAATTGGCGGAGAAGGATCTCGCTTTTCTGGCGGGACAATGCCTGGCGGTGCCGCTTATGGTAGCATTGTCGATCCGGAGGACTTGGGCTCCGGTGCATACTTAAGTTTGAGCACTGGCGGGGGATTAATCAAAATTAATTTATCAGGCACGCTCGACAATTCCGGAAATATCGTTGCGAACGGCGGAACTTATGTAAATTATGGTTTTTATCGTGGTGGCGGTGGATCTGGTGGTACAATTAATATCACGGCCGGAACTTATTCTGGAACCGGTTATATGTCTGTAGCTGGTTCGTCTGGTGCTGGTGGTGGAGGTGCAGGTGGCCGCATTGCTCTCTATTATACTAGCGGAACACCAGATGTAAGCCATATTAGTGCTCAGGGTTCCTTTGGTGGATCGAATTCAATCAGTGGAGAGAGCATGACTGGATCTGCTGGCACGATTTTTGTCAAAAAATCCACTGACAGCTATGGTTCTCTCTATATCACAAACGGTGCAGTGTATGACAGTGGTTTCTCTACTCATTATTCAGAGGTGACAACCCCGATCATTGATGATATCACACTACAGGATATCACTGTTTCAAGTAATGCCAGAATGGATTTTGGTGCTTCCAAAACGCTAAGTTTGAATGGAAATTTTCTCAACGACGGAACAGCAACGGTTTATGGTCAAACTTCTGGAACCCTAACTCTGATCGGTAGTGGAACCAGCAATATCACTGGTTCGAACGAATTCTACGATTTGACCTGTTCTGTCGCCGGTAAACAGATCGGTTTTGAATACGGGCAAACCCAGACAGTCACCAACAATATTTCTATTGCTGGCACGAGTGGAAGTCATATTGCCCTTGTTCGTTACAATGGCAGTGGAAGTTCTCAGTGGAGTATTAATCCAACCTTCAGTCATGTATCCGGGATTGCCGGAATCCAATATGTTGATGTAGCTGATTCGAACAATTTGAGTACTGATGCGATTTTGCCGGCCAATTCGAATGACAATGGCAATAATATAAATTGGTTTGGAGCACAAGCCCCAGCTGTTTCATCCGTTGCGGCAAGTAGTTTGTCTGCCTCGGGTGCTGATTTGAATGGAAATATCACCTCGATCGGAAGTTCAAATGCGACTCGACGCGGCTTTAAATACAGCTCTGTCGGTCAGCAAGACGATTCGGATACTTATGATACTGGTGGGAGCTATGGCACCGGAACATACAGCAAGACACTGTCTGGTTTGCTGCCGAACGCGACTTATTACTATCGTGCCTATGCCACCAATGGCGCTGGTACGAGCTATGGGAGTTGGCTAACCCTTGCAACTTATGCCAATATTCCTTCTGCTCCGTCTCTGACTGTCAATTCTGTCTCCTCGATCCAAGTTGTGATTAGTCAAAACAGTAATCCTGCGGGTACGCTCTACGCTATTCACAACGAGACGGCCAATCAATGGCTGAAAGCTGACGGCACGCTTGGCGCTGTCGAAGTTTGGCAAAATTATGCCACCTGGGGTGGCGGGACTGGAATTGCCAACACATCTCTGAGTACGAATACCCAATATAGCTACACCGTCAAAGCCAAGAATAGCGACGGGGTGGAGACAAGTTTATCATCAGCTACAAATAAATATACTATGATCGAAGTGCCAAGCGGAATTACTTTCGGTACTCTTGACTCTCACTCGATTGCGCTCTCAGCCAGCGGTTCTTTTTCGAATCTCACAAGTGGTCAATCAGGCTTGGACTTTACTGAAACAACGGGTCACGGCGGTGGCGGTGGTGTTGGCGATAGTTTTGGCACTTGGGTTCAATCAAATTCTGGCCTTGTTGATACTGGGCTTGATGTTAATATTCAGTATTCTTATAGTCTGAAAGCCAGAAATGGTGATGGTGTCGAGACAACCTCGACTACCGCCAGTAAATATACGCTGTCAAATATTCCAGGATTTGTCTCTCTTGTCGCTGATTATTCCAGTGTAAATGGCTACGAAATTACCGCGACCATTTCGGCCAACCAGAATCCAGCTGGAACGGAATATTATATTCAATTTGCCAACAACTCGTCGTTTACCAGTCCGACTCAAATCAACTGGTCTACATCATCAAGCTATACAGCTGTCTCTCTATCGCCCAATACTCAATATTGGTTTGAGATTCGCGCTCGTAATTCTGATACTACCGCAACCAGCTATTCTGCGTCAGCTGCTACTGTTACTCCGCCGGCAGCTCCGACTGGTCCTGTTGTTTCTAATATATGCTCGACCGCTGCCCTCCTCTCCTGGGTGGCCGCGCCCGGAGCTGACAGTTACACTGTTTCGATAGGCACTGATTTGGCAGGGACAAATCTGGGGGAAACTAGTGGTGTTGCAACGACTGGCAAAACCTTTTCCGGTCTGACTGATTTGGTCAAATATCATTGGTTTGTGAAGGCTGTCTCCGGCTCAAATGGTACAGGAGAGCCAAGCTCCATTGCCAATTTTACCACTGGGACATGTATTGCCCCACTAGCCCCGACCGATTTCAGTGGTAGAGCTGTTTCGTCATCAAGCATTGCTTGGAGCTGGTCCGATTCTTCCTCTGAGATTGGATATCGACTCCTTGATACGAGTGATAACATTTTGAAAAACAATTTACCTGAAGATTCAATTTCTTTCACAGAGAATAATTTAAACGCCGACGCTGTTTATACCAGGAAAGTTCAAGTTTGGAATCCAGACGGAAGCAATAATTCAAATCTGGCAACGGTGAATACACTGGCGAATCAACCTCTTGCTCCAACTCTCCAGACTGTTTCTTCCTCTGAAATTAAAATTATAATAAATCAGTCTGGAAATTCTTCGACGACTCGCTACGCGATTTATAACGAAACTCTTGGCAAATATGTGAAGCATGGAGACGGCACGACTCAGGATGCCGAAGACTGGCAACTTTATCAAGATTGGGGTGGAACAAGTGGCTTTGTCAACAACAGTCTGGCTCCAAATCATACTTATTCATACAAAATCAAAGCGGAAAATGGCAATAATATAGCAACTGAATTTTCTAGTATTGCCTCCTTAACCACCCTAAACCGTTATACTCTGACTGTACTATCTGATGGAAGTGGTGACGGCTTACTTGATCAGTCAACTCAAATCTTGGATGCCGGTAGCAGTTTGTCGATTACGGCTACCCCAGCTCTCCATTCTAATTTTGTCTCGTGGGTTGGTTGTAGTTCTGTTGACAATATGACTTGCAGAATCTCTCGGATCACTCAAGATACTACTGCGACTGCGACTTTTAATCTTGTCACCTTTCTGGTTGCTATTGCCAAAAAAGGTGATGGCGATGGCACCTTCGATCAGCCAATTTCTAAATCAGTAGACTATAATAGTAATTTAGACATTCAAGCCACTCCTGATTCAATCTCTAGTCTCACTCTTTGGGAGGGTTGCGACAAAGTTGACGATGCAAAATGTATACTTACAAACATCACGACAGATCGCAGTCTCGGCGCGACTTTTTCTCTGAAGCCAATTGCAACCAAGACAGATGACACCATCGTTACTAATATTGTCAATGCAATTGCCTCGGCAGCAGACAATGTTTTGACTATTTCTTCGGGATTGATCGAGAAACTGGACAGACAAATCGGCGTCACCAAAGAGTATGTACCGGTATTCAATTCGACCTCGTCTCTTTCGCTTGCTGCCATTTCAATCGGAATGGCTCCAATCGCAAATGCCGTTACACTTTTCTCTCTGCCTGAATATCTGCGCTCGTTAATCTATGCGCTTGGAAATTTCTTGACTCGTCGCAAGCGTCGTCAGTGGGGGAAACTGGTCGAGGTTGGAACTGGGGTTGTAATTCCGCAGGCCAAAATAATTCTGACCAGAATAAGTGAAGTTTATCCTGGGGGTCCTGTGTCAGAAAAGGTTATTGCTACGACTTTTTCTGATCACGAAGGAAATTTCAGCTTCGTAGCTGCTCCAGGCAAATACAAGGTTTCTATCCTCAAGGATTGCTATGTGATGGCCAAAATCGAAGGATATTATCAGCCTGGCAGCATTATCGAGGTGAAAAGTGAAAAAGAGAGTTTCGTCATTCCAAATATTGCTCTGACGCTTCAAACCGAAAAAGCTAGAAAGAAGCTTCTGTTCCTGAAGAGGCTGGAATTCATTGAAAAAGCCTTGATCGCTGTATCTTTTGTCTGTCTAGTTCTAGCAACCATCACCAGTATCCATGCTTTTGTCAAAAAACCAGATGGCTTGACTGAAATTCTGACGATGGTTAGTGTCGTGGTTCTCTGGATTATCAATATTCGTTCGCTTTTGAAAATTTCACCTTGGGGAAATGTTGTTGACAAAGCAAATCGCAAGGGTGTTTCTCTGGCTTTGGTTCGAATTATGGACAATACTGGCAAGCATTTAATCAGGACGACGGTTACCGACGACAAAGGTAAGTATCAAACGCTTCTCTCGAAGGGAAAATATCAGCTCCTCGTCGCTAAAGCGGGATATTCTCAGGAAGATGACATTTCGATAAACGCTGAGGACAAAGTGAGTGCCGTCAATAGAAAAGTAGAATTAAAGCGAGCGAAGAATTTCCACCTATTAAATAGTTCAGCCGACGCAACAGATTGACTCTGAAGTTAAAATAAGGTAGAATAATCCTATTGTTCGGAATATTTGACTCCCAATCATTTAATTTGGATCGCATAGTTTCGGGGATTGGCTCAGTTGGTAGAGCGCTCGGTTTGGGACCGAGAGGTCGTGAGTTCGAGTCTCGCATCCCCGACCATAATAAAAGCACCACTTTCGTGGTGCTTTTATTATGGTATTGTGTCAAATAAATTTCATTACTACACAACAAAAATAAAAAAAGTCTAGTATTTTATGAAAAAGTATGATAATATGCACACCAATGTGGGGAGTACACCCACAATCGGAAAAATGGAGGGCCATAGCTATGCGCAAGACAAGTTTCTTGCTTCTTTGTGCTGCCGTTTTGACGGTAGCGTTTCTGTCCGGATGCGGTGGGAGCAACAATAAATTGGCACCAAATCCGCCCACTCCGCCCAGTCAGCCGAGCTACACTCCGCCGACCGGCGCGACGCTGACCACAATTCCTGCCTCTCCGAATACGCCGGTCAAGATTTACCAGAGTTTGAAGCCGACTGCTCCGTCAAACACAGGCGTCTCAGCCGTTACTGATTTCAAGAGCGGATTTGACATTGTCCTGCCAAGTCAGCCGCAAGGGAACATCAGTGTTGAGCTGCCGGCGGTAAGGTCGGGTGGAAAACTGGTTTATGACCTTGTGGCCAAACTTCCGGGCACGGAAAAATGGGATTTCCTGACTGAATTTGATCCGTCTGGTACAGCTTCGAATACCTTGCAGATTCCAGCGGACAAGTTTGGAAAACGAAGCGATGGCAAATACGTGGTCGAAGGCACATTTGTCAAAATTTCCCTCAAAATCCCAACCGATACGAGCTACAGTTTGATTCAAATCGGGAGCGATGATCCTTCGGCAGCGCGTCAAGACAAAGATTGCGTGGTCGTTCACGGTTTTGTGACCGATTATCACAGTTTGGTCCCACTAGCACAGGATATCTGTGCTGCTCACATTTATCATCGGGTCTTCGTCTATGCATACCCCTGGTGGCAAGAAATTGGAATTTCTGGTCATGAGCTTAATGTTCTGACCAAGGCGAAGTTTGCCGACAACGGGATCAAATTGGACCTGGTCGCGCACTCGATGGGGGTGCTGACCGCTCGTGATGCGATGAAGCACACGATCAAAGGGCTGGAAAATGTATTCTGGATCTGTGGTCCAAACAAGGGTGCGTCCCTCGCCAATCTGGCCAAATATGTGCGTTTTATTTACTTAAATGACGCAAATCAGAGTTCAATCTTCGACGTCACAAGGAATATTCCATCGCTCAAGGATCTGATGGTTGGTAGCGACGAGATTGAACTGCTGGATCAGATGATGGGCAACACCGGCAGCCAGCCCAATGTCTGGTGTTTCGGCGAGAGGTATGATGAGATCGTTGGCTACCAAAATGGCCTAGGCAGCGAGCTGAATTTCGAGAACTGGACCATTGGCGCAGTCAACCGCACCACCTTCGAACACCTAGGTGTTGACGGCACAGTTGGCTATAATCATAGTTACTGCGTTAACGAGTCTTATGGTAGGGCCCAAATCGTCAGTTATATCAGGATGTCAAAATTTCTGAAAATCCTCGATATCTCGGCGACCTGTAGTCAGGGGTCTCAATCCCTGCCATCGTTTTTCGTCAATACGACGGTGACCAACGCGTCCAACAAGGCTGTCACGCTGGTGAGTGCACCTGTCTCAATATATGACGGGAATGGGCTCTATGGCAACACAGTCTGGTATGTCCAGAACACTTTCCCGCTTCCGGGAACCAACACTGTCTGGAACAAACGATTGAATCCAGGTGGGTCAGTTCGTCTCGGTGTCGGACAAACGGCAACCTCAAACGCCCAGAGGTTGAAGTCGGGGACAATGATTTTCAGCATACGTTATTTCGTCGACGGTGATACAGTCATGAATAATATTCGTATGGTCGTGCCGCTCGTCAATTCCGACGGTACAGCGCCAGCACCGCCGAACGATCTCTAGATTCCTTCTTGCCTCTTCACTTATTGTGGGGAGGCAACTTTTTGTATATGGGAGAAGTTGCGAGGGGCGGTTTACTAAATTTGATTAATATGGTAGTATTTTATTGCGTTTTCAAGGTGTTTTTGTTTGGTAATGGTATGCGAGATATAGTATAGCGGTTATTACCTGCCCGCCGTAGTTGAAAACGAAGGCGGGTGCCGCCCTTTTCAATTTTTGGTTTTTGTAGCGTATTGTGCGGGTATCGTATAGTGGCTATTATGCCACCCTTCCAAGGTGGAGAGGCGGGTTCGATTCCCGCTACCCGCTCCAATCATTTCATGATAAATCACAAGTACCAAAAAACAAATCACAAAACTTTGGAATTTGCTTTTTGATTTTTGTAATTTCCGCCTTGAACGGTTTTATGGCGGCCATAGTGAAGTGGTTATCACGGCAGTTTGTGGCACTGCAATCATGGGTTCAATTCCCGTTGGCCGCCCCAGAAATCATATTGCCGATTAATACCGCCAATGTTATACAATATAATATAACATTAGGGGGTTCAGGTGAAAATTAGGTTGAAAGACAAGCATGGAGCAATCCATCTTAGGGAATCAGGATTAAGTTTCAGAAAATTCATGATGGGTCAGAACGATCTCGGTACAAGGGCGCATTACGAAATCATGAGAAAGCTCTTGAAAGAATTGCAACCATCCAGGATTGAGCCAAGAGCGAGTATCCTAAGCTGAGAGATATTCCTTTATTTCATATCGGTCTAAGTCTGTATTGGGCTGAAGGAGCAAAGAAAATCTCGATGTTTTCAATTTATGAATTCTGATCCACAGATGATTAAATTGATGATTGTCTGGCTGACCGAGATTGTCAACGTCAGTCGAGAGAATATTAAATTTAGATTGTACACTCATAAAATATTTGTAGATGAGTCATACGAGACATTTTGGGCCAAGATTACAGGATTACCCACGAAAAAATTTTATAAAACAATCTACAAACCCATGCCCCATATTAGCAAAAAGAATCCAGAATATAAGGGCTGCGTGAGGTTGGAAATCACGAAGAGCGAAATCTCTTGGAAAATAGTCCAATGACAGCGAATGATGATAGGTGAATATGTGTAAGCCCCCGTAGTGAAGTGGATATCACGCAAGTCTTCGGAACTTGTAGCACAGGTTCGAGTCCTGTCGGGGGTACCAATACGCGCCCGTAGCTCAGTGGATAGAGCGGCTGCCTTCTAAGCAGTAGGTCGAAGGTCCGATTCCTTCCGGGCGTACCAGTTTCATTGAAAAAATGGCACCAACTACCTTGGTGTTTTTTTGTTTCGTAAATAATAGCTCTCAGCAAAATTTCAGCCTCAGGCTGTATAGTTTTGCTGTTGCAAATGTAATAAAAGAGGACAAATATGAACGAAGAAAAAGAGGAAATCACCAAAGAAAAAGTAAGCGAAAAGTGCTGTGGCAATCTCGAGGCACACAACCATTGGCAAAGGCATCGCCCATTTGTGATGATTATGTGCGGCTTCGTTTTCCTATTTATTTTGTTTGCTGTTTTCTGCGCCGGCAGAGTTAGTCAGAGACGAGTTGCGACTCGAAATGCTGTCGTAGAGCAAACAGTTGCGCCTGGCGGTATGCGTGGCGGTTTTGGTGGCGGCAAAACGATGGGTGGACGCGGTCAAAATTTCAATGAGGCAAAAAGCGTCATTTTGGGACAGATTACCAATATTGACGGCTCCAAACTGACGGTCAAGACAAACGATCAGGAATACACCGTAAATATCGCCGATGCGACTTCGATCTCACAAAAGGGCGAGATCAAGAAGCTCTCCGATCTGAAAACTAGCGAAATTATCTCAGCTTCGGGCACGGCCGGCAGTAATGGTGAAATCACAGCAACTCGGATTGTGATTGAATAGTGGGAAGAATTAAGAACTTGCCTGCCGGCAGATAGGTTAATGATTCAGAAGTCAGAATTCAGAAGTCAGTATTATGAGTCAATAATTCCTCTGGTAATACGCTCCATTTTGGGGTGTATTGCTTTAATCCTATGTTTTCATTGTGGTGGATATCTTTTTGCCGGTTTTTGCTATAATTAGAATATGAGTTGCGAATATGTGACAAATTTTCTGGTACAAATCAAAGATGCCAAGCTGTCCTTTGATCGTTTTGTTGATATTTCTCCGAAGGTTGAAGAAGCAAGAAAGCAGAAAGAAGCTCTCACACAATTACTCGACGAAGTCAGAGAATCTTTGCCATTAATATTGCTCTCGATAATTGAGCGGGAGAGAATTGCCAGAGAAAATAATTTTCAATTTATTTCTGCCTTCACGCCAGAAAGAGTTGCAGCAGCCAAATCGCTCGACGGCATGTGGCACTTCGTGGACAAAAAAGGCAAGATTCTAAACCCGTGGCCGTTTTCTAAATATTTAGGCTATAGTGAAGGAGTGTTTTGCGTTTACGGAAAAATGCCTTCGTACAAACCAGATGGCATCGATGATTCAATTCCTGACTACACAGAAACATATTGCCTAATCGAAGGGAACAATCTCGACGTGATCGAGTGTGAAGAGACTCCGGTCTCATATCACGATGGAATTTCTGTTCGCAAATCTTATGACGACAGAGGGTACTACTATATGGATAGAGAGGGACAACCACTTCTCGATTACAAATGCTTTGAATATGCAGGTGATTTTCATGATGGCATGGCCTGTGTCCGCCAAGATTATGGAAGATATTCACTGATTGATACTAGTGGTGCAGTAATACATGGGAATTTGTCGCGCTTCGCCGAGTATTCCGAAGGCAAGATCAATTTCACATATTTTGAAGACGATGATTCTCTCGATATTGTGATGATGGAGCCGTGGCATTATGCCTTTTTCGCTGATATCAATGGCAACAGGATTGATGGCGGCACTCGACCCTCGACTCGATACGGGCAGCCAATCGAGAAAGAAAAAAATGATTTTGCCGAGGCAAAACCTTTTCACGACGGACGAGCTTGGGTCAGACAAGAGGAAGCTGGCGATTGGACTTTGATCGACCACAATTTCGACCAGGTTGATGATATTTACTACGAAGAAGTTGATGATTTCAAAGACGGATTTGCTCTGGTCAAAAATCCACGGCTTGTCGACGCAAGTGAGATTTTCCTTATCAATACTGACGGCAAAGAATTGGTCAAGCTAGAATCCAGTCAAGAGTTCGAAATTATTGACCATGTTGCTCATATTTTTGGCTCAACTAGCAATGGCGATTCTGATTATTACATTAATCGCAACGGCAAACGGGTTTTTGATTTCTAGAATGCCAGTTTACCGGACAATCTCTCTGTTCTTATTTTAACTGCATTACCTATCTCTATGCCTATTCAATATCAGCCAAAGCGTTAACCTTGTCGTGAAAAATGCAACAGCCGTTGCATTTTTCACGACATTTTTCGAGTGGATTTGAATATAATGTCAAAGCAATATCGAAATAGCAGGCTGCCAGTTATAAACTGTCAGCTGACAGTTATCAATTCTTTGCGATTAAGTCAGTTATCAACACCTGGCGGTGATTTTTTTGTATTTTTACCGTTCGATTTGATATATAATAAAGTCATGAACTGTGGCCAAGCGACAGATTTTTTGGGCAAATTGAGGGCGCTAGTAGCTCAATTTGATCTTGCTGCCAAGGAAGAAAGGGCGGTGCGTGTTTTTGATGCGCAGAAAAGCCTCAATCGGACTAGAAAAGAATTTATCCAAAATCTGCCAGAGGAGCAGTGCCAACTATTCGAGAGAGTCGAAGTTGCCAGGGAAAAAGGATATTACTATGTCTCCAAGTTTAACGACAAAGGAATCGGAATGGCAGAGCGAGAGAG
>JAPLVL010000018.1:0-3281 GCA_026397135.1 Candidatus Berkelbacteria bacterium | reverse complement strand
CCCTGAGCAACACCGAATAAGTAATTATTATGGTCAAAGTGAAAATAACTTTTGTATCCGATTTTACGGTCAGAGTGGGTATTCTGTTTTTCTAAAGGATTCCAAATTCATTAGCGCTGGTTCGCGTGACATAATTGATTTCTCGGAAGGTTTGGCTGTAACTTCACTGTCACCATCACGATACCGTTTTATTGATGAGGAGGGAAACAACCCTGCTGATCTTGGAACCTATCGCTGGGCTGATAATTTCCATGAAGGGATCGCCTGCGTTAGAAAAGATAGCAACTCGCGTTATGTGGTTATTGACAGAAATGGTGACGAAATCCAAGGCTTGACAAATTTACTTCATCCAGCTCGTTGCTGCAGTGGACTTGTAAACGTTAATTTTGCAACTGTAAATTATAATTTGAGTGGTGTCGGCGAGTCGTCCCAATATGCCTATTATGCTGACAAGACCGGTAGGCGAATTGAGAGCAAGAAGAATAAATTTTGCGAAACATTTCCTTTCTCTCAAGGGCGAGCATTCGTTAGTCACAGCAAGAGTGGCCCTTATTATTTGATCGACGAAAAATTCGAGAAGGTGAGTCCATTTTCTCTTGACAGCTTGAATGATTTAAGCTTCCGTTCCGGCTTTGCCATGGTCAGCCGAAACGACAAGACGATGATAATAAATACAGACTGCAAGCCGATTTATTATTGGAAGCCGGGTGATCAGGACGCCAAAATTATTGACGATCTATTTCATATCATAAGTGGTGGCGAAGATATTTGGCTGACTAAAAAAGGCACGAGAGTTAGATTTGGCAAGCAGGGAAAATGAATAATTTCTCTCCAAAATTTAACTGTGAGGAATTGACGGCAAAGATTGTTGGTTTTTCTGACTTCTCAAAGAGGTATAAGGATGTTTTGACCAAATTAAATGTGGCCAAGGGCTTGGAAATGCAGAAAAGTTTTGCACTGGAAAATCTCCGGACGCTCGAAACCCTTTTCCAGACCGATGTTTATACTCGTCGCTATATTGCGGAGGAATTTGGCTATGACTATGTTTCTGAAATTACAAATAGAGGTTTTACGACGGCTAGGCGATCGGATGGGAAATGGGACGGATTCAAAGTTGTGGAAGAAGAGGGGAAACTTACGATCAATAAATTTTTCGATGGCTTGGGGTATCTTCGAACTTTTCCCGAACTGACCAAATCGCTAGCAAACAATCCCGACCTGGAAGCGGAGGAATATTTCATCAAGGGGATAGGTCCCGGGCCTGGCCGATATCTGTACTTTGTTGTCGACCAAAATGATTTTGATCCGCTGCAACACAACTATTATGTTCCGCCAACTCTGAGCGAAAATATGGTCAAGACTACCACTGTGAGGGGCAGGACTTCTTACCTTTCGGCTGCGGATTTGTCCTCCCTTTTCTCCACCGATCATGCTTACGCAGACGATTTTAGCCATGGACTTGCCTGTGTTGGCGATGATCAGGACGGTTACTATTTTATCGACAAGACCGGCAAAGATCCTTTCGAATTTGCTCTTTTCAATAGCCCAAGCTATTTCTCGGAGGGTTTGGCTGGGATTGGATATACCGACATTCAAAAATGGCCCGAGTACGAGATTGAGAGCTACTTCATCACGCCGGCAGGGAATCGGGTTGGTGAAAATTATTTCAGGGTCAAGAATTTTCATGACGGCCGTGCTTGGGTACAATTTGATCCGCCGATGGATAGCAAGTGGTATTGCATCGGCCATGACTTCAAACCTGCTTTCTCTGATGGCCTTGGCTATGACTCAGTCTATGATTTTTCTGAAGGATTTGCGCTGGTGGAAAACGAACATAAAAGTTTTTTCATCGATACCGAAGGCAAGAAGGGTTTTCTGGACCTGCCCAATTTTTACGTTGCCGAAAGTTTCAAGGACGGTCTGGCTCATATTCTGACGGGCACAAGGTCGTTCTATATCGACAAGAGGGGCAAGATAATTTTCGAGGATAAATTATAAGTGAATGCCGAAGGGAAAAAATTTAATTGCAGTCGAATTACAGAGAGCCTAAGCAATCTCCAATTTTACGATGGGGTTCTGAAGACATATACAGAAGAGAGAAATGTCACTGAAGCAAGGAAGACAATCTCCTTGATGGGGGCTGAATATAGTGAGCTCCTGGCGGAAATCGACCCATTTCAGATCATTCGACGAGAGCAACTAGCCCAGAAATTGGAGTTTGATTTCGTTGAGCCGATCCAGCTAAATGGATTGGCTGTCGGCAAACGAGATAGCGAGAAAAGCGTCTGCTACCTCGTCGATTCGGTCTCAGAGAAGGTGATTCCAACCTATTTCATAAACAATCGAGGCGAAAAAATATATAGCAAACCCAAAGTCATTACCAAATTTGTCGAAGGCAGAGCGCTTCTCTATTTCGAACTCGCAGGCGGTAATTTCTTCGAGATGATTGATGAATCTGGTACGCCGCTGACAGCGATGCTTGTCGAGAGATATCGCAAAATTTATGATTTTGAGAGCCAAAAATTCCCAATCAGGGTTGACAATCACCTGCCTTCAGCAACTAATGTTAGTTTCTCGCCCACACCGGAACCGAAATACAAGGATACAGTGTATCTTGACCGTAATGGCAAATTTATCGCCGAAAACATTCACCGACAGGAGTTTGACATCATTGTTCCCGATTACAATTTTCACGAAGGTGTAGCTTGGAGTGCACACGATGAAGATGAAATTTGCTTGATTGACGAGAATGGAGGTACTCTTTTCATCTTGGATCTGAAGGAATGTGTCAAGGTCGGTGCGTTTTACAATGGATTTGCTCTGATTGTAGATCGCTCAAGCGACAGACGGCAAGAAGTCAAATTCATTTCAAGAGATGGAGATAGCGATGATTTCGTTTTGCCGATCAAGCCTGATAGTTTACGCTCAGCCACTCCTGACGAGGCCGGATTCTACTATGCTGAAGATCTAGCCGGATTCCCTATCTTCTTCAAGCCAAATGGAGAAACCCTGAGTGGCAAGAAACTAGGTTTTGTCCGAGCAGGAGATTTCGACCAATATGGGTTTGCGCCCGTGAAGCTTCAAAATGAAAATCTCTACCGTCGAAATGTCTACACATTTCTATCTACTTTGGGAACTTACCCATTCGGTAACCATCGTTTCAGCAATCCCGCCACATTTCATGATGGGATCGCGGTTTGCCTCTACACTTCAGGCGCTACCGATTTGATCGACACAGAGGGCAAGGTTGTCAAAGAATTTGACGAGAATGTGATTATAGA
>JAPLVL010000046.1 GCA_026397135.1 Candidatus Berkelbacteria bacterium | reverse complement strand
CAAGATTCGGCTCAATCGTGCCGCCAATTCGCCCGGATCACTTGCGCCAGCAAGCAAAGTATCAGTATCAACCTGAAAAACATGCTTGTGAGCAATATATCCGCTCGTCTTGCCCTCCAGGACAGCCTTGGCGAAACCCATGACGACAGTATGTTTGCCGATCCCGGCGTCTCCGACAACTATGGCATTGCCGCCGCTCTGCTTTGAGAGAGCCTCGATAATCTCCAATATTTCCTTCTCCCGACCAACTAGCTCTAAGCCCATGCCGTAATCTCGGATTGATTGTGTAATATCTCTGGAAAAATTCTTGAGATACGGTGTGTAGCCAAAAGCCCAATCGCGACCAACGCCTCCAGTCAGACGAAGTTTGGTCGTGAAAAGTTTGTCTTCTGCTATCTTTCCCTTGATATGGTTGAGCCAATATACAACATTTTTGATATCATCCAGATTGATCTGCAAGCTCTCAAGTAGAGCAACAAAGGGCGGGTCCTTTTCGAAAAGGGCAAGCAAGACATCTCCGCCCTGAATCAATTTGTGTTGATTGTTGACCGCCATCTGACATGCTTCGAGCAGGAAAGGAAAGGCCAAACTCTGGTCTTCGTGATTGGCCAGAACATCAGTCAAGGACTCTTCGGAGAGCCCCAGTCGGTTCAGGAGAAAATTTAAGTCAGTGTCCTTCGTGATTGCAGTAGCTAAGCTTTTCAGATTAATATTCTCGATCTTCTTCCAGGTGAACAAGCTATCGGTAGCGGCTGCCAGACTGGGTGAAAAAGCGGCGAAGAGATTGACCGGCTTCTTGGCAGCTAATTCAGCCACTTCTGAGAGCGGCAAATACTCCTTTTCCAGAATTCCAGAAATGAACGACTTGAAGACAATGAAGGCGACCGCGATTGTCAGGAGAAAATAGGCAAAACTAATGTTGATATTTAGTTGGTATTTGGTGAAGCTCGCAATAATAATTGCCAACATCGCAAATCCAACCAGATTGGACAAAATATAAATTAAACGGAAAAACCAGTTCGAAAAAATGCCATTCCAGCGTACTGCCTGGCCCCTCAGAGTCGAACCTGGTTTTAGATAAATTCCTGGTTTCATTAGAGATGTAAGATTAATTTGAGACCGTAAACAAGCGAAGCGATTATGAGCAGCGGGAAGGTGAACCAGCAAATGATTAGGAGGACCGCTACAACCAGATAGATGATGAGTGCGATTAGGAAAATTATCAAAACAGTAGTCTTGATCACGAAGCCGATGAAACGGGAAACCAGATTCAGAACCCAGGCGCTCATCATTTCTTGGAGAGACAAACCGTCATAACTGATACGATCCCGCTTCCAAACAGAAAAGAGTGTCCGAAGACATATCGAGACAGAGAAAAGATCGGTCAGATAGCGAAAATAATACGAAAGATTTGCGAAAAGAGCGACTGCTAAGTCGTGATACCACCAGACAAAAAATTCGATACTCAAACTTCCCCCGCCCATTTTGTAAAGTTATTCCAACGAGATTGCCTCGACTGGGCAATTTTTGATCGCTTCTTCGATAAGATCAGCGTCTTTCTCGTCATATTGTTTTATTACCTTAGAAACTTGATCACCACCTAATTCGAAATATTCGTCGGCAATGCCGACGCAAGCGCCGCAACCAATACATGTTGTCTCATCGACTTTCAAAACTTTCTCCTTACTCTCAGCCATCTCGTCTCCCGTAGTTACTTAATTTATGTTCATTATAATGGAAAATTCAGAGAGTGGCAAATTTGGAATAAATTATTTCTTGATGATTTTCAAAATCGTCCGGGCTTGATCTGTGGAAATAGTGACCTTGTCCCCATCTGTCTCCAGCATTGACTCGATCAGCGAAGAAATGGTCGATGACAGGGACGATTTGGCTGCTTCCAGCTGAATGATGATTTCCTGCTCTGGCCGAGCCTTGACTACCATCTCCTCGATTCCACGGATCTGACCTTCGATTCGCCGCAAACGATTAAAAATTGATTGATGTTTCATAATAGATAGTGAGCAAGTGCGCAAGTTAACAAATAAATATGTTAAAGATAATTATTATTGCAGGGCTTGGGGATAACTTTGTTTTCCCCAGGTATACCCCTGCATATCCACAATATACCCTCCCTGGGTATATTTACAGTGTGGATAACTCCTCGGATTTGGGGATAACAAAATACCCTTCGAAATAATCGAAGGGTATTTTACAGCAGATTAAATTATCTGTCTGTGTTTTCTCTTTTTGGTCTAGCAAAATCGACTTTGACTGCGCGTCCAGCGATTTCCTTACCATCCAATTCGTCTTTTGCTTTGACAGCTTCCTCAGTAGAGGAAAATCTGACAAAACCAAAGCCTTTTGAACGGCCAGTATCATCGTAACGAGCAACCATTGCTTCAAGAACTTCGCCGAAAGGAGAGAAAGCAGCTTTCAGATCTTCATCTGTAGCAGCCCAAGCTAATCCACCAATAAAAAGTTTTGGATTTGGCTCTGCAGGGGTTTGATCCCTGTTAAAATCTCTATCCATCTTTGATTTAGATTTAATTAGTTGCCAGAACCCTTTGTTCATGGATCAGTACTCTCGCACTATTCACCCTAATATAAATCTAACCTTGTAATAATAGTTTCACTATAAGCTCTCGACCAGAGTTTATCGTGTTCATCTTACCATATTTACTGAAAAAATACAAGTAGGGAGACCGTTTTTAGCAGTTTTTACTAAAAATAGGTGAAGCAAGAAAATGCTTCACCTAGAGAAGATGTGCCCAACTTTCCGCCTGTAATTTCACAAGCTGCGGAGCACCTTTGATTTCCGAACCAAACGCCTCGAAGAATGCTTCGTCGTGCCATATTCGCCCTGAACCTGCAGACAATGACACCACTCGTGTGCACAAGTAATCGTCTGACAAGCAACGAAGCCTAGCTCCTCCGGGAAATAGCCAAAACGAATTTGACAGCTCTTGGCTAGACGTGACGAATTGTAATAGCCATGCTCATAGAAATCAAACCAGTCGAGATTTGTCTGAGGAAGTTTCAAGTCGATATAATATGAATTGAGCGAAAAATGGAAAGGCTTATTCTGTGGAATAGTGGTTACCGCCGGCAGACCAAATACCATTTTCGTTAATTCGATATTGCGATATGGATAGAGCTCCTCGAGTTTGCAAAGCGCCAAGATGGTTGCTTCGGCATCGCCACCTTCTCTTTGGTACAAATCAGCCACGATCATTCAATTCTCCTCGTAGAGACAGAGTAGCAAAGAACGATTAGAAATGCAAAGATTAGCTATCGGTTGCTAAATATCAATCTTTGGGTTAAACTGGAAGCAGACAAAAATGAAGGAGTTTTCTATTGTCCGTGATATGCGCGAGTTTGTTTGTCCTGTCAACTCTAGCTACTACTTTCGCCTGCTGTAAGGTTGCCCATCGGCAATTTCCACTGGAGAGTTTAAACTCAAACCAAAAACAAAACATTTGGCTTCTGTCTTTTTTGGTTGGGTTACTTTGTTCGGTTGCTAGCAGCCTTCTCTATTATTCTTGTTCGCTAGCAAGAAAACCGATCGCGATGATCCCCTTCGCGATTATCGCGTCATACGCCTTCACCTTTGTCCTTGGTGCCGTCTTCTCGAAGTTTCTACTTCCCAGAGTCATCGAATGGTCGCCTGGTGAAAAT
>JAPLVL010000020.1:85731-105670 GCA_026397135.1 Candidatus Berkelbacteria bacterium | reverse complement strand
GCGAAAAGCTTAGTTGGTCTTGTTATAAGAGTATTAGGAATCATTACAAGCTTTACTCTTGGTATGTATATTAACAGTCTCAGAGGCAATAAATTGTTAAAGATCAAAGGTTTATTGGCTTAATTATGCAACATTGGTAATCATATGCAATCTCGTTTGGAAAGAATGTTAATCTATCCGTTTTTGCGTAATTTGGCGTTTTGATTTATTATGGTAGATAGATGTCGGGACAAAACGGCATTTGCTATCAAATTAAAGGCGGGGGTCTTATGACATCAAAAGAGATCGAGAGTTCAGGCAAAGAGGAATCTACTGAAGAAAAGGAAGTTGCAAAAGAGCCAGATACGAAGGATAAGCCGTTGATTTCTTGGAAGTCGATGGATTTCGAGCAGTCACAGAGAAGCCAGACTTGGTATATCGCCGTGGTAGGAGTCGCGATTGCTTTGGGAGCGCTTCTGTATTGGCAAAAGAGCTGGACTGGCATTGGTTTGGTCGGTGCGTTTTTGTTCCTTTTACTTTTTTCTTCCAGACAAAAACCGAAGGAAGTTGAATGTGTCATCTATGACAGTGGAATAGTGATCGACGAAAAAGTCCACTCGTTTGACGATTTTAAGTCGTTTTGGCTTACATTCGGAGACCTGCCAAAGGTTAGATTGCAGCAAAAGGGCACTTTTACTGGGCAAGTTGTAATGCCACTTCAGAATGTTGATTTCGAAGACATTCGCAAGATTATCGCTGAGAAATTGCCAGAAGAAAATCATGGCGAAGATCTTAGCGATACGATCAATCGTTTCCTGGGTTTGTGAGTTTGGGGTTAGTAATTGGTAATTAGTATTTTGCGGAAATACTTAGTGTTTGTTTTGCCCGCGTAGCTCAGTGGATAGAGCGCTTGGTTGCGGTCCAAGAGGTCGCAGGTCCGATTCCTGCCGCGGGTACCATGTTTCGATTTCATCGAAACGAGTCAGAAGCTAAAAGTTTAAAATCAAAAGAAGATGAAGCAAAAGCCCCCCGAGAAGTTGGTGGCTTTTTTGTTTGCGTTTATATTACATAGAGTTGTTTTAAGCGTCAAAATGATATATGATTACTAGAAATAAACGGCTTTTTCATGATCAAACAAATCTATAAACGAATAGTATTGTCAAATGGACTTCGCTTGATTTTGGTTCCCGATTCATCAAAACGAGTTTTGACCTCCATGATTCTCTTTGGTGTCGGTAGTAGAAGTGAGGCCGAAAAAGAGGCGGGTATTTCTCACGTCTTGGAACACATGCACTACAAAGGCACGAAGAAGCGGCCAAGTCCCCTCTCGATTTCCGAGTTTATTGAAAATATCGGCGGTGAACACAACGCTTTCACAAGCAAAGAGTACACAGGGTATTATGTCAAAGTGGCCGGTAAATTCTTGGAAAACTCTCTCGATTTTATTTCTGACTTGGTGGTTAATCCCCTCTTGCCGGCAAAAGATCTCGAGCAGGAGAAGAAAGTTATCCTCCAAGAAGTCGATATGTATGAGGATTTACCCTCGGAAGTTGCCGCAAATAATTTCGAAGAGGCTTTGTTCGGCAAAAATGCGCTTGGTCGTGATGTTATTGGCTTCAAATCAACGATCAAAAGTGTTACAAAGGAAGACCTGGTTCGCTATCGCCAAGGTTTTTATACTTCGGGAAATGCCGTCTTGATTTTGGCTGGAAATTTTGCTGATTTGACTGAGGACAAAGTCATCAAGCTTATAGAGAAATACTTCAATCTTCATAAGGCTGAAACTTCGGAAATTCCCACGATTAAGTTGAACAATCAGAAGTCATTCAAAATTGTGAACAAGCCTACCGAACAATCTCACCTCGTGATTGGTTTCCGCGGATTGCCGACAAATCATCCAGATCGTTACAAGATGCGGCTTTTGGCTTTGATCCTTGGTGGATCGATGAGTTCTCGTATGTTTACTGAAATTAGAGAAAAGCGAGGTCTTGCCTACGCGGTTCGGACTTCGACCGGAAATTATCGAGAGACGGGTTCAATTGAGACTTTGGCTGGCGTCCCACATGAGAGAGTGCTAGAAACTGTGGAAGCGATTATTGCTGAATATGAAAAGATGAAGGATGGCGTGACTGAATCGGAGTTGAAAAGGGCCAAGGAAATTATTTATGGACGGATGTTGATAAATATGGAAGACACAAACGAAGTTGCCAGTCACTTCGGCATGGCGGAGCTTCTAAGTGGCAAGATCCAGACACTTGATGAAGTGGCTGCTATCTACGAGAAAATCACGGTTTCGGACATTGAAAAGACGGCTAAGCGGTATCTTGTTCCAGAAGGAATGGCCCTGAGTTATGTTGGTCCAAATTTGAAGGAAGAACAATTAAAACAATTTAATTTTTAGGAGAAAAATGAGCGAGAAGAAAAACACATTGGCGATCGAGCGTACCTTCACCATGATCAAGCCTGATGGTGTCGAGCGTGGACTGATTGGTGAGATTTTGGGCAGATTTGAAAAGCGCGGGCTCAAGATTATTGCTTTGAAAATGGTCAAGCCTTCAGTTGAGCATATCGACAACCACTATCCCAAGGATGACACTTGGATTGCCCGACTCGGTGACAAAGGTTTTAATTGTTTCGCAGAATATGGTCTTAATCCCAAAGAAGTAATGGGGACCGACAACAATTTAGAAGCTGGCAAGATGGTTCGTCAGTGGCTGGTTGACTACATGATAGAAGCTCCAGTAGTAGCAATGGTTATCGAGGGTATTCATGCTATTGAGATGGTGCGCAAAATTACCGGTTCTACTTTGCCAAACAAGGCCGAAATCGGCACGATCAGAGGCGACTTTTCTGTTGACTCTCCAGCGGCAGCCAATCTAAACAAACGATCAATCAAGAATCTGATTCATGCCTCAGAGACAAAAGCTGAAGCAGAAAACGAGATTAAACATTGGTTTTCCGAAGAGGAGATTCATCCTGATTATGATCGGGCAGATCACGCGGCAATGTTCTAAAGAAAGCAGCAAGAATTAAGAATTATGAACCTGCCTGCCTGCCGGCAGGTTCATAATCAAGAAGTAAGAAGTCAGAATACAGAAGTAAGAATTGGGCAAAAAACTCATAAATTATTTGCTTAATTCTGATTGCTAACATTTCCGCTTTTGGTAAATAATGCTATAATTTCTATATGATTTATTTCTCTGCGTTTATCTTGGCGGTGCTGATCTCGGCCGTAGCGACCGGATTTTTGCGCAGGCTCGGTATCAAACACAATCTAGTCGCAGTTCCAAGAGCTAGAGACATTCACAAAACCCCTATTCCGAGGATAGGAGGGGGTGCTATTTTCTTGGCCTTTGTTCTAACTTCAATTATTTTTTTTGAGATCGTGAAAACAGATTTGTCATTTGGCGGTTTGCGTGGCTGGCTCTCGCTTGATTGGCGCTTCGTCGGCATTATTGTTGGCAGTGCCCTCGTTTTTTCGACAATATTATTTGATGATCTGCGTGGCTTGAAAGTTTGGCAAAAACTCCTGATTCAATTCCTAGCCGCTGTTGTCGTAATCGCTTCTGGGATCGGAATCGATACACTTTCCAATCCATTTGGGGCTCCTCTAAACTTGAATTCTCTGTATATCCCGCTTTTTACCTTTCAGGGCATCACCTATCATTTTTCGGTCTGGTCTGATCTTCTGACGCTATCTTGGCTTATGATCATGATGAATGTGATGAATTTGGTTGACGGCGTCGATGGGTTGGCAAGTGGTCTGAGCGGTATTGCTTCGATTACGATTTTTCTCTTGTGTCTGACCGTCTCAGTAAACCAACCGGCCACTGCTTTGATTTCGATAATATTAGCTGGCGCTTCGATTGGTTTTCTCTTCTGGAATTTTCCCCCAGCCAAAATATTTATGGGTGACGCCGGTAGTATGTTTTTGGGCTTTATGCTTGGTGTTTTACCACTAATTTCTGGAGGCAAACTGGCTACTGCCTTTCTGGTTCTCGGCTTCCCGATTCTTGATGTTTTTGTGGTGGCAATTGGCAGGATGCTCAAAGGCAAAAATCCACTTACCACTCCTGATCGGACTCATTTGCACCATCGTTTTTTGGAGGCGGGATTTAGCCCAAGAGAGGCTGTTTTGACTCTGTACCTAGTGGCAATAGTCAGTGGTTGGGTGGCACTTCGATCTTCTACGGCCGAAAAACTAGCCGCCGCGATTATGCTGGTGGTTTTGATTGTCGTTCTGATTATATTTTTGGAAAAAAGAAAAAAGTCTCTTAGTCAACGATAGCAGCTTTTTCGTTCAGCAATTTTGGAATTTTCTGCATCACTTCTGGATTGTTGATTACAATTTTGTGCTTTTTGATCTCAATAATCTCTGATGCCGGGATTATTTTTTCATCAAAAATACTTTTCACAATGAGCTTGGATATTTCAAGCGTGTCGCTCTGGAAATATATATCCTCAACAATTCCGAGCCGTTGGCCGCTCTTTGTGACGACGCGCTGTTTGAGACCAAATATATGCTCGTCTATCAATTTTTGAACTCGAGTAGCTTCAGGCAGGGGAATTTTAGCTTTTTCATCTGCGACCAAAATCGCATCTTTGGCGATGAGGATGATATCAGTTGGGTGAATAATGTTTTTGCTACCAAAATATTCCACAAGCGGTTTTCTGAGAACAAAGGCTGCGATTTTGGGCTCGCTTTTGAAAAAAACGATCTCGTCAATTTGCCCAATGTTTTCCTGGCTGTTTTGTGAAAAGACAGGCATTCCCTTTATTTGTAGATATCGTATGATCATGTAAATATTATAAAAGATAATCCAAGAAAAATCTACAACAAAAAATCTTCACCCTAGCTAGATGAAGATTTTTTGTTTAGATTATGCTCGCTCTACGTAGGAACCGTCGCGAGTATCGATTATGAGATGATCGCCTTCTTTGATAAACACAGGGGCGTCAACTATTGCACCAGTTTCGAGAGTAACCTTCTTGGTCACTGAGCTGGCTGTGTTTCCCTTGACTGCAGGAGGAGCAGAAATGACGGCAAAATTCATCTTGATTGGAAGCTCGATATTGAGTGGCTCTGAGCCGAAGTAAAGGATATCAACGCTGGCATTTTCTATCAAATATTCTCTCTGGTCGCCAATTTTCTCAATAGGCAATGTGAACTGTTCATAACTCTCGTTGTCCATAAAATAGGCATCAGTCTCGTCTGAATAGAGATACATCACTGTTTTCTTGGAGAGATCGGCCTCGTCAACCTTGTCGGCTCCCTGGAAAGTTTTGTCTATCGTCGCCCCTGTTCTCAGGTTTTTGATTTTTGTCTTAACAACGGCGCAACCGCGGCCCATTTTGGAATGGTAATAGCTGACCACGATGTAGGGATCGTTATCCATGGTGAATTTTGTCCCTGTCTTTAGGTCTGTGATTGAAAGCATAGTACTCCGATCTACATACAAAGTTTATCAAGTTGCAAAGTTATTAAGTTGAAAAATCCGATTGGTTTTTGACTTGACGAACTTATGAACTCGATGAACTTCTTTTAATTTATCTAACAGTAAATGGCATCAGAGCCAAAAATCGAGCTTGTTTGATTGCGGTTTCGATAATTCGTTGATGTTTGGAGCAGTTGTTGCTGCGGCTAGCCGGTTGGATTTTGTTCCAACGGTCGAGATAGCGGCTAAGAGCGGCTACATCTTTGTAGTCAAACTGTAGTTTCCACCACTTTTTCCGCGACCACCAAGAACGATAACATTGTCTGCGATAATCTCTGTTTTATAGCGTTTGACCCCGTCTTGGCCTTCCCAGTTTCGTGTCTGGAGTCGTCCTTCGACGAAGCAAGCTTCACCCTTTTTTAGCATCGGTGTAACTGCTTCGGCTTGTTTCCCCCAGATGACAACATCATGATACTCGGTTGCGTCACCATCTGTGCCATCGCTGTTCTTCCAGCGTCGGTTGGTTGCGACCGAGAAATTAGCAACTGCTTGGCCATTTGGAGTAAAACGCATCTCTGGATCACGAGTCAGATTTCCCAAGATTTGAGCACGATTCAAATTCAACATAGAACCTCCTCGATAATTTATTTACTAGCTTGTATTGGTATTCTACTTGCAGACTTGTCCTGTTGCAAGTAAATACTCTAAAGCTCGTCTTTCAGGATATCGTCAAGCTCTTCGTTTAACTTTGAAAGTCTCTCAGCTTCGTCGCTAACTTCGGCTTTCTTGGCCTTTTTTGGTTTGACAATTTCAGCTTCAGGCTTTTCTTCTTCTTTGACTTCAACAGTTTCTTCCTCTACTGCTGGTCCCTCGACTTCTTGTACTTCTTCTTCTGTTTTTTCTTCGACTTTTGGTTCGGACTCAACTTCTTCAGTCTCTGTCTCTTTTGCTTCTTCCTTCTCTGGAATATTGTCGGACACAATTACTGGCTCTTCGATCAATTCTGCTGCCTTTTCTTGACCGATGATCTCAGCGATCTCTTCTGTTGCGACAATTTCGTCAGGCGAGAGAGTAATTTGCTCTGTACCGTAGTCTTTGACTAGGAGCAGATGGCGAACGATTTGTTGGTTCAAACGCATCTCGTGGTCAAACTCTTTGACCTTGAGAGCGTCGAGGGAGAAATAAATCGTTACATAAGTAGCAAAATCCTGCTTTTTGATCGGGTATGCCAATTTGCGTCGTCCCCAAACCTCTTCTTTGTCAACTTGACCTTTCAGTTCGGTCACAAATCCAGTCACCTTGGTAGTAACTTTGTTTAATTCAGATTCCGGTACCTCATCAGAAACAAGGTACGTAAGTTCGTACTTTCTCAAGTTTTTCCTTTCTGGCACTGGCTTGCTTGCAAGTCACCCTGATCTTAATCGAAGGGTAGTATTGCTAGTCCAATTTAGATCGGACGCCAGCTCCCGCTGTAGCGGGAAAAGTTAATTTATAAATTGTGGTTCGATCTTAACAGAAAAGCTGGAAAACGTCAACAACTTACAAATGTGCCCCGTACGAAATCGTACGGGGCACAGCAAAGCTATTTCTTGGTTGCAAGTTTTCCAAGCGTTGCCTTGAGCGCTTCAAGTTCTTTGCCCGCTTCAGTGAAGCGGCCTTGGCTTGAATACTCTTGATAACGATTTAGATGCGCTTGAGCTTCAGAAGCCAGCTGAACTGGTGTTTGACTGAAATTTGTTCGGCCAGGAACCGGCGCGAAGAAGACTGATTCGGATGATGATGTTCCGGTCAATTTGGCTAGCGCTTCGGCGAATGTCGGAGCATAGGCCAATTGTGAACCAGAGCAGAGCAGAACTCGTTTCAACTCTGGCATTTTACTGTTTTCCGCTTGAATGAAAATCGGTTGAATATAGAGCAACCGAGAATCAGAGAGAGGAATTACCAGTAGATTGCCGAAGAGGACTTCACTGCCCTTCTGTGCCCAGAGCGAGATATCCTTGGAGATAATATCGTCCTGGTTCATCCGGATGCCGATTTGAGCTGGGCCGCTGACCAACTTGCCTTTGGGGAAGTCAAACAGGACCAACTCACCATAATGTTCCGGATCACAGCGAGCTGCGAGCCAACCAACCATATTGTTTTTGGGCTGGTTAGTGTCGGTTGTCCGCGGAGCGAAGGGTAGAATCTGAACAAATTCCTCCTTTTCCTCCCCTGGCATCTTCATCACGATGTAATATGGCTCCATCTCCTCGAATTCGAGCTTACCACTGTTCATGTGTGCTTCGGTAGCGATTGACCAGACATCTTCCTTATTGTAGAAGACGTTGACTTCACGCATGTGGTAGGTCGAAAGTGTTCGCCCTTGGATCTCGAGAAGATCCTGAGGATAACGGACATGGGCCAATAGGCTCTTTGGCATTTCTGATTTCCCCTTGAAAAGACCAGGGAAAATCTTGCTGTAAGCCTGAATAATCGGATCATTCGGATCAAAGTTGTAGAAGTCAACACTGCCATTGTAGGCATCGATGGCGACTTTCACCGAGTTCCGAATGTAGTTAATACAGCACTGATTTGATCCGGGAGTAAGTTGTTCTGAGGCATATGGGTAACGGTTGGAGGTTGTGTATGCATCCCAGATATACCAGAGCTTACCATTCGCAATGACCTGATACGGATCTCGATCGAGATACAAGAATGGAGCAATATTTTCAACTCTCGTCCTGATATCGCGATTGATCAAAATTCGGCTTTGGTCAGTTAGCTCGTTGGCGGTCAAAATTCGCAAGTCATTATCAGTAAAGGCAAAAACGAATTTCTTGAGCCAATTGTCGAGTTTGATGCCGCCCTTCCCATCATATTTGAAGGTGACATTTTGCTCGCCCGAAGGATAGTCGAATTCCGGCATTTTCGTATCGACGAAGACATAATTTGCCTTCGTTTCGCCGAAATATATCCGCGGCTCAGTCATTTTAAGAGCTGGGTATTTCGATTCGGTCGGTACGTTTTTCAACCAATAATCCGGCAAGCCTTCCGGCTGCAGGATTGTGTTCACCGGATTGGCGCAGCCCCCATAGCCATGCGTGTAAACCAGCTTCGTGTTGACCCAGGTCGCTGCCTGCTGCGGCAGTTTGTCCTGATCAAGTTCACGGCTGGAATACATCATAGATTGAGGATGACCATCGATCTGATAGCGGACGACATCGACATCAGGGAAGGCATAGTAATTCCGAAATGATTGATTCTGAAGGTTGGTTGATTGAAGAATCTTCCAATCCCAAAGCCGCACATTTTTGAGAGTTACTTTGTCTTTCTCGAGATTACTCGATGTTAATCCGTCCTGAAAGGGATAGACTGATTGCTTCAGGGTTTTGTCGTCAATGCCGAAAGCAGTTTTGGTAAACTGCATGTCACGTTTGATATATTCTTGCTCAAACGAGACTTCACTCGGTTTGACTTTAAATTCCTGAACCAGCATCGGTACGAGCCAGACGCCACCAATGTAAAACAGTGCGCACAGCCCTGTCCCTGCAACAAGTAATTTTGCCGTCAATACTTTTGACTTAGCAAAAGCAGAGGCGAGCAAAATTATACTACAGAGCACAAGCCCGGCAATGTAAACATTGTAAGCGGGAAGCTGAACATGAATGTCTGTCCAACCGGCGCCCAAAACGACGCCTCTGGTCGAGTAGAGCAGATTCCATTTGGCGATGACAGTGCCGAAGGCAAGGTCAGTCAGAAGGAAAATACCCAGAATCGCCAGGTGCGAGTAGAGACGGTTCAAGATTTTTTCACTTGTAATTGTGTCGAGCTGTCCACCTTGAACAAATGAAACAATGGTAATGCATCCAGCTGTAAGCAATATCACAGCCAGGGATGCGTTTCGAATCATTTCCAATACAGGCAGAGAAAAGATGTAGAAGCTCAAATCTTTGCCAAATACCGGGTCGACGCTGCCGAAGGGCACCTGATTTTTTGCCAGGAGAAGAATTGGCCAATTTGAGCCAATATCCCAGGCGAGCGAGGCGGTCAAAACTGTCATTGCGATTGCGGCGATGCGACGCACTATTGCTGTTTCTTGGCGTTGCTCTCTTGTTAATCCCAGGGCCGTTGCCCAGAGATTGACGAAGAAAAACGCCGCCACAAAGGGAATTGAAGCCAGAGCGTATCCGAAGCCTGCCCAGAACCGGGTCCAGAAAACGGAGAGGTAGCCGACTTCGTCAAACCACATTACAGATGTCCAGATAGCGATGACACTGGAAAAGGAGATAAGGATAATAATCCCGACTCCCAACCAGATGCCATTACTGATCCAGCGCAAGTTGGAAACATCTTCATCTTGCACATATGCAGTATAGATGGAAGTTATCATTGGGGGCAGGAAAACCAGCGCCCAGATGACAAACAGCAGAAAGTTTAACATGTTTATTCCTCCTTCAGGAATAGAATCGGTTGTGGGGTGCATCAATGCCGATAAGATTTGGCATTGAATATCGTATTTTACAGTAAATAAGTCAAAATGTCAACCTGAAATTGAGAGTAATGCATAAAAAACTGATCCTGCCCGGGTGGGCAGGATCAGGGATGCGAAAAATCTCGCAGTTAGACTTTCGCGGTCACGTCCTCGTGCCATTTCTGGCGGGGGGGCGCGATCGGTGCGATACTTTCACCAGCTCTTTGGTTGGCGGCGTCGTAGCGCACCTTGTTGCAGCACCCGAACTCGAAGCCGAATAGCCGAATTTCTGTCAAATCCCATCTGCGCTGTGGCAGCGTTCGGCGCTGCAGTCCTCGGGGAGTTTCTCCAGCACCGCGATTACGGTGTTGAAAATCTCTTCGAGGGTTAATTTGGTCGGAGGAGTGTTCTTCGGGTCGGTCAGACTGCCGTTAAACAGCATTTGACCGGAGAAGTACCACTCGGGGCAGGAAGCGCAGCGTTCGACTCTGGTTTCCCAGCGAGCCATTTGCGCTCGTCCCTGTTTCTCGTTTTCGCGGATCCGGATGGCCGAAGCCAGGTCTGCAGGGAGGTTGTATCCCCCCATGATCTGGACATGGCCGTCCTCTCTCTGGACAATGGCGATGTTGAATTTTCCGCCTCTGCCCTTCAAGGCCCAGTTGATGGCCTCGGTGTTATCCGAAGCCAGGGCACCGATCCGTGCCTTCTTGAAGGCGCCGAACCGTCCGCCGCTGATCTGGAAAGTCAACTTGACCTCGTTGACCATATCACCGCCGGTGAGAAGCCCATCGAAATGGGCGCTGGCCGACTGAATGGCCATACTGACGAACGCCTCGATCACATCAGCCTTGCTAATCCCACAGTGCTTGCTCGTATTGAACAAAATACTGTGGAAGAAAGCCCAGCGGTGATGTGTGGTCGAAGGATCGTCCCGAAACAGCTCTTTCGGCGCAGTGTCCGCGACTACAGCGTAATCGAGGATTTCCTTCCATTTGGGATCATCACGGACTCCAAGCGCTTTGGCGTAGAGAGTAGCGGCGCACTCGCCCTCGATCCGAGGGTGAGAGGCGGTGGCGTGCTCGTTGTACGGGCCTTCGCCAATGCCGAATTCGCGGATGTCCTTGTCCGGCTTCACGGTGTGAAGTTCGGCCAGCTCCTCTTCGTTTAAGTACAGAATTGGAGCTTTCTCGAATCGGTCGTCCTCTTCGCAGACCCGACCGATTTCCACGGCCACGTACTCATCGAAGTGGCCGGGGAATGGGTGGATGACGAAGACCGCTCCGTCGGGGAAGGTTTTATCTGACATCATTGCCTCCTTAGGGCATTTGAATGCGCAGATTATAACAAAAAAAAGCCGAACTGTCAACCTTGGTCAATTTTTTGTTCGATCTATGTCAAACAAACTTTAGTTTGTTTTCTAGTTTTGTTATTTAGCTGAGCCTTTTTGCACGATTTTCTTGACTGCTTCGATTCCGTTGGGGCAACGATTTCCCCAACCGTCGATGAACTTACCGTTTTCGGTCACATATACGATTTCACAGTGATTCGGACAGCCGGTACATTCATAACCCTTAGTCTTGAATTCTTTGTTTTTGATAGCAAACGAGAACTTCTTTTCTTTGCCTGATTCCATGGCCAGGATGGCAATACCGATGCAGCCCATGAGATGGCCAATGTCGTCAACGATAATTTTCTCGCCGACAATAGTCTCAAATGATTTGACAACGCCAACATTCTTCGAAACTCCACCCTGGAAGACAATCGGGGGTTTGATATCTTTGCCTTTTCCGACATTGTTCAGGTAATTATAGACGATTGAATTGCAAAGTCCGGCGATAATATCCTCTTTGGGAAAGCCCATTTGTGCTTTGTGGACGAGGTCTGATTCGGCAAACACAGTGCAACGGCCGGCTATTTTGGCTGGGTTGGTCGAGCGCAAGGCATATTGACCAAAATCTTCAACTGGAATATCAAGACGACGCGATTGAGAGGAGAGAAAAGAGCCAGTGCCAGCAGCGCAAAGCGTGTTCATGGCATAGTCAACTACAATCCCATTGTCCATAACAATGATTTTGCTGTCCTGTCCACCGATCTCGAAAATGGTCTTGACTTCAGGATGAAAGGCTAGTGTGCCGATGGCGTGAGCAGTAATTTCATTCTTGATCAATTGGGCATCTCTTCGAGGACATTCTTGACCGCTTTGATAGGGTTTCCTTCTGTCCAGAGATAAGTCTTGGCAAGTAGTTTGTTGTCTTTGTCTATAACGACGGCTTTGGTCGAGATTGATCCAATATCAACTCCGAGATAACCTTTGGTTTTGCTCATTTTTTCTTCCTTTTCATTACTAACATATCATAAAAAGCTTCGAGCCTGGTATTGATTCCGGTTTCCGATGTTTGGGAATCGAAGCTGAAATAAATAATTGGAAATTTGTAATCACGCGAAACGCGGTGAAGGGCGGTCATGGCATTGACCTCAGGCATACAGCCGAAAGGTTTGACATGGATTAAACCATCGAAGCCGTCCTTGGCTAGTTTGTGGGCGACTGCAACACTCTCAGAGCCGTGAGCTCCGATATGATATTTGAGATAGGGTTTGGCATCTCTGAGCCAGTGCTTAATTGGTCGCTGTCCCAGAAAAAAATCATTGATAATATTTGAAATGGTGACAAAACGATGAACTTCGATCCCCCTCTTGCCAAGTTTTTTCTCGATGTCAAAGTTTGAGAACGGCTCCATCACGACGTAGAGTTCGCCGACAAGTCCGACTCGGAGTGGGTTTTTCGGTTTGTCGATCGGAATTGCCCCAAACTTCTCCCGATACTCTCTCCCGAGACGACGGACGAGGCTAATTTTCCTTGCCTCGACAAGATCCTTCAGAAATTTCTTGAAAAGCTTTTCATACTCTCCAGGGTTTACTTCGAAGCCGATATTGAGACGAATCTTCTCCTCAAATTGTTCGATCCAGCGAGCTTTTTGATACGCAAGAGAGAAGGTATAAGCAAATTTGGCCATTGTCAAATTTGGATTAAAGCGTTTGAACTCCTTGGTAATTTTGAGCGGATTCAAACTATTGTTCAGTTTGAGTAGCTCGAATTTGTAACCCAGACTTTTCAATATTGCTTCCTGGACTTCAGCGTAATAGCCAAAACGACAACCGCCGCCGGCTTGGAGAATGATATTGGCTCCTTTGTCCAGAGCTTCAATATAGTTGCCGAGATTATATTTGAAGGGAATACAAACTGATTCAGGGCTGTTCTTGAAGCCTAGTTCAATCGTTCTCTTGGAAATTGGCGGAGTTGGGACGATCTCACAAGTCAAGACTTCGGCCAAAGTTAGGAAGGCGGGGTAATAATTTCCCATGTGAGGGAAGCAGATTTTGTATTTATTTTCCGGCATTTTTCTTCTTGTTTTTTAATCTTAAAATATCAACGAAACTCTCGAGTCGGGTCATTAGGCCGGCTTCTCCCTGAAGTTCATCAATAGTGAGGACGAGGGAAGGAATTGTTTTGTAAACCTTTTGAGCGAAATCAATCACGAGGGCATCCGGGCCGCAGGGAAATGACATCGCATAGATTAGACCATCCACTTTGTCCTTGCAAAGTTCGATTGCACCCAAGAATTCTTTGTTGTAGGTCCAGTAGAGATCCTTCGAGATTTCTCCGCCCAACTTGTGTGAAATTTTTTGGTCGAAGCAGTCGGAGTAAAGCAGAGTGACATTTTCTTTGTTCAGGAATTTCGAAATATTCTGGCCAGCTAAGCTGTCGTAAATAGTGTAGGGGTGGGCAACAATCAGGATTTTGAGATCAGAATCTGTTTCCAGAAGATTGGCTTGCTCTCTGACTTTGTCGTCTAGGCTTTTTAGATAGGCCTTGCGGGCAGCTTGGTATGCCCTAGCGACTTTGAAATAACTCTTTTCAACCTTTTGGCCAGCCCTGATTAGTTCTCTTTGCTCGGTCAGGCCGTTTGGAACATCGACATTGTATTCGAGGATATTGATATTGGGGAAGGTGTTGTTGACCGTGTCGTAGAGCCCCAAGAATTTGGTGCAAGCTTGCTCTCCTTTGTGTAGAGAAACGATTCTGGGAAGGAAAACGAAATCAACCTTGTCTTTCAGAAACTCAACATGGCCCAAGAAAATCTTGATAGCGAGACAACTCTCGTCCACAGCCAAATTAAGTCCGGACTTCAAAATTGCCAGATTCGTATCGGGACTGACGATAATTTTGCATCCTAGCTGCTCAAAAAATACTTTCCAGAGCTCAAAGTATTTGTAATAAAGCAAGGCTTTTGGGATACCAATTGTGATTTGTTTTTTCATAAATAAAAAACTGCTAGTTAAACCGGCTCCTAGAGTCTATCATCTTTTTGCCCTTTTTCGCAAGAATCCAAGTTTGACAGCCCGAACAAAAAGCTATATATCTGATTTGTTCATCGCGATACTGAATTGGAAGAAGGCAGTGCTTTGTCTTGCTATGGTATTCTGTGCCTTTCTTCCAACCATTTGGGCGAGAGAGACTCGTTGGTATGGTCCAAAATGGTATTTTCTCTCTTGCCCAACTACACAATGGCGCTTCAAATTAATTTGAAGCGCCATATTTCAATCTCGTATTTCTCAACTTTTGTCTAAACATTGAAGCGGAAGAGGACAACATCGCCATCTTTCATAACATAGGTTTTGCCCTCTGTCCTGACAAGTCCATGGGCTTTGGCGGCGGACCAGCTGCCCTGAGCGTAGAGATCTTGCCAAGGAATGATTTCTGCGGCTATGAAGCCATGTTCGAAATCGGTGTGGATGACTCCTGCCGCTTTGGGTGCGGTATCACCCTGGTGAATTGTCCAGGCTCGTGTTTCCATTTCGCCAGTTGTCAGGTAGGTTTGGAGTCCAAGCGTTTTGTAAGATTCCTCTATCAGCTGATTCAATCCAGTCTCTTTGACGCCAAGCGTGTCCAGATATTCAGCCTTTTCCTCGTCATTGAGTTCGTTCAATTCTGCCTCAAGTTTGGCTGAAATCCGAAGAAATTCAGCAGCTGATTTACTGGCTAACTGACTAACTGATTTACTGACTAATTGTTCTTCTGAACAATTAGCAATATAAATAATCGGTTTTTGGGTCATCAGTCCCAATCCCCTGAGCGCTTCTTTCTCTGTGTCGTCAAGCTTGGCTTCGCGAGCGTTTTCGCCGGCATACAATTTGTCTTTGATTTTTTGCAAGCCCAAGTGGACCAATTTCGACTCTTTGCTGCCAGATTTGAGCTCCTTTTCGAGTGAATAGAGCCTCTTTTCTACAGTCGAAATATCAGCCAGCTGAAGTTCAGTTTCGATCGTCTTGATATCGTCAAACGGATCGATTTTTCCTTCAACATGGACGACATTACTGTCCTCGAAAAATCTCACAACCATGCCAATAGCGTCGCATTCGCGGATAGCGGCCAGGAATTTGTTGCCAAGTCCCTCCCCTTTTGAGGCGCCACGAACCAAGCCGGCGATGTCGACAAATTCAATCACAGCGGGCACAATCTTCTTCGATTTCGACATTTCAGCCAGAGGTTTGAGTCGGTGGTCTGGAACTTCGACAATTCCGACATTTGGCTCGATAGTGCAAAAGGGGTAATTGGCCGCCTCTGCGTGAGAGCCTTTGACTAGTGCGTTGAAGAGGGTTGATTTTCCGACATTGGGCAAACCGACGATGCCAATTTTTAAGCTCATATCCTTACTTTCTTTTTTAGTTTTTCCTCAATAATTTTCTGGTTCGGTTCGTTTTCTAGATCAGTTTTTTCAGTCTTTGAAAAGTTTTCATTATACATTTGGTGAGAAATCTCCCCCAGAAACTGTATAGTCTCAATATCCAATGTTCCGTAATCTTTGATATCATTCGTCTTCAAATATTGGTCTATTATCATCTCTTGCAACAAATAACCGATATCAAAAATTCTTCGGCGGCGGGCAGCAGCAGCTTCTCTGGAGCTGAAACAATATCGTTTTTGATAATCATCAATTGCGCAATCCTCGCAAATGATTGTTGGGTTTTTGGAATAGGCGTTCAATGTTGCACCGACTGGAATATCCTTCTTGCCGCATTTTGAGCAGGTTAGGTCAGGGTATGTCAATTTTTTACCGTTCAGATCATGTTTCAAATATTTAAGTCGAATCTGAGGAATAATTATTCCAGTATTTGAGACACTACCATCATCATTCTTCGTTGCTAAATAATCCAAATAGAGACTTTCGCAATAATCGCTTTGCAATAGATGTTCACTTAGAAGTTTCTGTAAACTCTTGTAAACTCCGACAGGCAAGCTCGAAACATATTTTATGCGATTAAACCTGGGCTCGTGATATTTACTGACTAGACCATAGACCTTGTCGACAAACTGGCCAAACCGTTTAAGATCAAGGGCAATCTCTTTCTCGATATTTTTGGCAGGTTTATTGTCATGATTATAAAATTCATGCAGGTTCAAATCCATTACCAGATAGCCAGTCGCATTATTTATAGCTTGGCGAATCTTTCCGGATGGATTTTCGATGTACTTGAGAGCAAATTCGGATAGTTCTTCGAAGTGTTCCCTGCCAATTGCCCAAAACGGCCACTTGAGGACATTAATAAGATAGTACTGGTGATCCAGATCCTCTATCTCGTCAATGCGACCAATCTCGCCAAGGAATATTTCAAAGGCCTTCTTTGCGGGTATTCTATCCTTTGCCCCGCAGTAGTCTTTTTCCCAAAATTTCTCAATTTCTTTTTGAGCAACCTTGACTTTGTCTCGTGTTCCAGTTTTGATGATCTCAATCAATTTTTTCAGTTTTTCTTCCATGGAATCAAAATAGCAGAATACAGGACAAAATTCCAGAAAGTTGGACCACTTGTTAAAAATGTTCTAAACAACCATCTCAATATTAAATTGTATCTAGTATTTCTGGTTTGCCTGAATATAGTTTGAGACGAATGATCAAGTCGTTGACCATCTTGTTCTTGACGTAATTTTTCTGCTTAGTATCCAGAACTTCGCCTAATCCTTCGAGAATATTCATCTTACTTTTGTTTCTTTCGAGATAGTCTGCCATTTTCTGAAGATAATCAGGCAGTTTCAGTCCTGTTCTTCTTTCAATTACTTTTTCATTGATCGGCCAATGTTGATCTAACAGGAACCAGCTGTCGAACCAGTCACGGTTGACCATTTTCTTGCGGTCAAGCGTTGCAACCAGTTTGTTGGCGGCGAGGCAGTCTCGATCCATGACCAAAACTGGAAGGCCAAAATACTCTCGAATATTGTAGGTATTGCCGGAATTCGTTCTTTTAGAGATTTCGATCTTGATATTGTGAATTCCAGCCTTATATGAGATACGGAAGTAGATCGTATTTTCTTTGATTTGTTCGTCCTTGATCTCTCCATACTTGGAGCAGATTGATTTTATTATCTTGTTTACTTTCTGATGATTATCTGAGTCCAGATAATCAAAATCCAAATCAGTAGAGAATCTGGGTAGATTATAGAAAAGATAAGCGGCCGTGCCACCCTTAAATCCTAGTTTTTGACGCAAAGCGGACTCACTATAAATATCAACCAAAATTCTGGTCATTATATTTTCGTGCAAGGCTCGATCAAGCATTGTCCTCCTTCAATTTTTTTATTTGAAGTATCAATTTTTTACTTTTATAAATTTTGGCAATTTGGAGACAAAGAGTCCAATCAACATCGACAAGTTTATCGAAAGTAAAATCTGGTGAGAGATAGAGAGTATCCGCAATCGTTCGCTCTTTTGTGGCGATAGTTTTGTTTCCGAGAAAGTTCAAACCAATCGGATTCAGAAGGGCAGAATCAGCGATTTTCCGGTAAATATAGCTGGTATTCTCGACATTGATGGTGCGGCTTTGGTTGGTGACAGAGTAAATTCGTGAGTCGTATTGAAAATTAACTCCTTCTTTTGCAAGGACCGAATATAAGCCGAGATATGAGGGAATGATCATTTTGTTGGCTAGCTCAATTTTATCATAATTATTGTCAAGACTGTAGAAGCCCTTGCGGATGAAATATATTTTGCCTGTTTTGATCAGGCGATTTATTTTTGTTTTGAGGTAATTGGGGTTATTTACTTGCCACATCAAAGCCAAGTCTTTGACAGAGAAGACTGTTTTGTTGCTTCGATATAGTAATATGATTGAATTTTGTTTCATTGGATGTGTCATATATAAGTTATCAATAATGATTACTTATATATTACCAAAAATATCCTGTATTGTCAACTGCTGCGTCACTGAAGTAATGTTATGCTTGGCATTCATTGGTGGAATTGTTATCACATGAATGAATGTTGTACGAGGAGGCTTTTTCGTGCTTTTCCGACACACGTAAAAACAGCGGAGATTGCTGACAAATACCCTTTGCTCCAGCTTCGGAATGGTCGATATCGGCAAGTTGTCGAATTCGCGGATGTCCGTGAGTTAGGTTATTCTCTCAGTGATATTAAGTCATCGTTCTTTGGCACTTTGTTATTTGTCCGGTGGGAGAAGATTTATGAAGCGCAGTCAGCAGACCTTGCTCAAGGTTGATCCAGCTGTGAAGAAACTTACGATTGTGACCGCGGAGGAGCGCAAGGTTTTGCTTCAATGTGCAATCTCAATTACCAAGTGTAAACTTGCTTTAGAGGCGAGATTCTCTGGTATGATGTCTTGAACTTTTCCCTGCAAGGTTTCCCTCGAAGCCTTGCCATTTTTTTTTGCAACTTTGGAGCGGGAAAGAGTATAATGAAATGAATACAAATAGGAGGTTATATGTTTGGTCTAACTTTTTCGATTGTTCCTGTGGCTTTGATGGTGATGGGAGTGATATATTTTGTTAATCTGGTTTCAAATCGAGATTTGAAAAAGCGGCGGCAATACCGCTTCGAATTTGCTCGAGCCCTGAGGCAAAAAGCTGGGCAGGAGTCAGATCCTGACAAGAAAGCAGGATATTTACTCTCTGCTGATTATTTGGAGAATCAAGGATTTTCCTCGATAGCTTCCCAATCCATCGTACCGACAGGAGTCAAAGTTTCTTCTGCACAATCGACGGAAACCCCAGAAATGGTTGTCTCACCTTTGTCTTCAGAAGAGACAATTGTTGAAAACAAAATTGACACGCTCGAAAGTTCAAAATCAGTCAGGGCGCAGCTTGTCTCACTTGACAATATCAATATCCTTTTCTATATTGGGGCTTTCCTCGTCGTGGTGGCTGCTGGCGTCTTCGTTGGTTTCAATTATGAGAGCATTTCCGGAATTGGCAAGACAATGTTCTTGGCCATTTTTGCTTTGGTATTTTATGGAGTCGGTACCTATCTTTATCTAAAAGCCAAGAATATTCAGCAGGCAGGTCTTGTTTTTGTGACGGTCGGGCTGATCTTGGCACCGTTGGTTGGGCTGGCTTATTTCAAATTCTCTGCTATGGGAACTGATGGACACATGATTTGGTTTGTGACATCTCTGATTGTAACAGCTCTGTATGTTGTCTCTCTTCTGATTGTGAAGAAACCATTTCTTTCATACTTTGTGACCTTTGTTTCACTCTCGCTTTTGGAATCAAGTATTTCCGTCTTTGACGCACCAACCCAGTATTTTGCTTGGGGCATGGCGGTCTTTTCGACAATTTTCTTGCTTGTTGGTCAAATTAAATTCAGAGATGAGTATGTTTCCTCTGCTTTTCGTGTCTCTGCCAATATTTTCTTGCCGATATCGATTATTTTCTCGCTTGTTTTCTCTGCCTTTACCCTTGAAAGCAGCTTGTTGATAAACGGAACTAATCTGATATTCGCCGCCGTTTTTTATAATCTTTCTAGTTTTCTCTCCTTGCAGACCAAGCACAGACAAGGATTCCTTGCTGCTTCCCTTCTTCTGTTTCCGGTTGGAATAATCCTTCTATTGTGCGACAAACTTGTGGCAGAAACAACGATTGCAATTGTAACTGGCGGTATCGCACTTATTTACTTTGTCGCTTATGAATTATTGAAGAAAATTTTTGATGACAAAAGGCCTCTTTTGCTTGTATTTTTTGCCGGAGTCATCCCCCTTCTCTCGGTTTCATTGATCTTCGACAACA
>JAPLVL010000020.1:68245-85720 GCA_026397135.1 Candidatus Berkelbacteria bacterium | reverse complement strand
TTTCAACGCATATGGGTTTTTCCGTGAGAGAAATACTATATGCTATGCCCTCACTCTATTCTCGCTTTTTCTCTTGCCGCCTTATATATACAATCTTGCTGGATTTTGGCAGATACAATATTTGGCCTATATCTACTCGTTTCTTGGCTTGATGCTGGTTTTGATCCGCGTTTTTGTCTCGCAATGGGAGAGTAAAACCAAGCTACTGACTTATATCGCCTATCTTTTGGCTTTTCTCATTTCTTTCGGACAATTTGTTACTTGTGGTGACAGTTTGACCCTTAGTCTGGCTGCTTTTGGCCTCAGTCTGGTTGCTGTCGGGCTTTCCTATCTTGAAGACCAGGAATATTTGGTCGTTCCTTCAATTGTTCTTTTCTACATTTCAGTCGCGAGTTTCGTCTCTTATGCTGTGATTATCAGTATTGGAAGTTTGGATTTGTACGACCCTCTTTTCTCTGTGGTATTTTGGGCTTTGGCAGGGTTGGTACTCTTTGGATTAAGTTATCTCTTCAAGAATACTCGTAGCAAATGCTTCGCATATGGTGGTTTGGTTGGCCCGATGATTGGTGCGCTTGTCGGTCTTGCTAGCGATATTACACAGAGCGTGCTTCCGGTGATCTCTCTTTGTGTTGGCGGTCTGCTCTGTCTTGGCCAATCTTTTCGAATTCGTTTCGATATCGGAAAATATATTTCAGGAGGAATAATTCTCACTTCGATCTTGTGGTTTTTCCACACTCAATGGATTACCCAAGCGCAATGTTACACTTTGCCTATCGCTGCATATTTCTCATTGCTTGCTTACCTTCGTCATCGCAAAAATGACAGTTTGGCCAAAGACATCTTCATTGTTTTGGGATTAATATTTCTAACTTTGCCGACTTTCATCCAGTCGATTGCGTTCAATGACCCTCTCTATGGTTTGATTCTCGGGATTGAAAGTTTGGGACTTGTGATTGCTGGGATTGCTGCTAGTCACAAGATTACTCTTCGTTTCGGCATCGTTGCCCTCGTAATCGATGTTTTGTACCAAAGCCGTGAATTCATCGCTGAGATCCCGAAATGGCTCATAATCGGCCTTGTGGGGCTAGCAATCATGATCGGTGCAACTTACCTCCTGCACAAAAGCAACAAGGGTAGGCAGTAGGCGAATAATTTATGAGTTTTTTTGCCCAATTCTTACTTCTGTATTCTGGCTTCTTACTTCTTGCCGCTTAATTCTGACTACTTAATTCTTAATCCTGTTTTCTTTTGTGTCGCATTCCGTTATTATTTACCTATGGATGAAGAAAAGAAGAAAATTTTGGTTCTAATTGATTCAAACGCGATTATTCATCGTGCTTATCATGCGTTACCCAAGACAATGTCAACTCGCAAGGGGGAGCTGACCAATGTTGTCTATGGTTATGCCACGACATTTATCAAAATGCTCGAGAGTCTGAAGCCGGATTATGTTGCTGCCTCTTTTGATATCTCCAAGGCAACTTTTCGTCTGGCTGAATATTCACAATACAAAGCTCATAGGGTCAAGGCAGATCAGGAGCTCTATGATCAGATTCCGAGAGTTCGGGAGCTGCTTGAAACTCTAAGCGTTCCGATTTACGAAATGGAGGGATTTGAGGCTGATGATGTAATCGGGACTATTTCTTCGAAATTTGAAGGAAATGACGAGATGCATGTTTATATTGTGACCGGGGACAAAGATGCTTTTCAGCTGGTTGATGGAAATATTGAGGTTTACGATCTCAAGCATGGGCTTACTGATGCCCAGATAATTAATTCAACTGTAATCAGAGCGCAGTGGAATCTCAACCCTTGTGATTTTATTGACCTGAAAGCTCTGGCCGGGGATCCGTCGGATAATATTCCTGGAGTGCCAGGGATTGGGCCCAAGACTGCCACTCTTTTGCTCCAGAAATATGACACACTCGAGAAGATATACGAAAAAATTGAGGCTGGTGAAGAATTGGATATAAAACCACGAATTTTGAACTTGTTGAAGGAATTCAAGGATCAAGCCTTCATGTCGAAGCGACTGGCCACGATTCGCAAGGATGTGCCGATTGATTTCGACCTTGAAAAGTGTAAATGGGGCGACTATGATAAGTCAAAAGTGGTCGATTTCTTCAAGGAAATGCAGTTTCATTCGCTGCTTCGAAGATTCGGAATCGAAAAAGACGAGAAGCCAGTGACCAAAGAAGCAATCGAGCAAAAAGAGCAAGATGAACAACTTAAACTTTTGTAATCAATATGGCGAAGATTATTGAAAAATTAGGCATTGAGATTCCGCAGATAACGGCGGAGGAGATTAATGACCAAGTAAAACCGGTTTTGCGCCAGATGGAGAAAGCTGGAATCAAGCTTGATTGTGATGTCTTGAAGAAACTGGATCAGAAATTGAGTTTGCGCCTTTTGAGCTTGGAAGAAGAGATCTTTAAGTTGGCCGGTCGTGAGTTCAATCTTGGTTCACCTTCGCAAATGGCCGAGGTTCTATTCAGGGAGCTGAAATTGCCAACAGAGGGCCTAAAAAGGACGAAAAGTGGCGTTTCTACCGCTGCCAGCGAATTGGCAAAGGTTAGTGACAAAAGCGTGATCATTGCCCCGATATTGGAACATCGAGAATTGTCAAAACTTATCAACACATACCTGAGACCATTACCTGTCTTGGTTGATGAAAATTCTCGTTTACATACGACATACGGGATGGAAACATCGACTGGACGGATTACTTCGTCAGAGCCGAACTTACAGAATATTCCGATTCGAGGAACCTATGGGGCAGAGATGCGGTCCGCTTTTGTTGCCGAGAAGGGGATGAAATTAATCTCGGCTGATTATTCTCAGATTGAGCTTCGAGTGGTAGCCTGCCTGGCAAAGGACGCCGTGATGATAGAGGCCTTCCATGCCAAAGTTGATATTCATACCAAGACAGCGGCCGAGATTTTCAACACATCTGTGGACAAAGTGACGGCCGATCAACGGCGGGTAGCAAAGGCTGTAAATTTTGGAATTGTTTATGGTCAGACTCCTTATGGCTTGTCGCAGGCGATCAAGATTAGTACCGAAGATGCTGCCAAATATATTCGAGAATACTTCGATGTCCATACTGGGATCAAAAATTATATTTCTGAAATGATCGAGATGGCGCATCGCGAAGGTTTCGTCGAGACGCTCTTTGGGACTCGGCGATATTTGCCGAATATTAACTCGCATATGAGATTTATTGCTGAAGCAGAGGAACGCATGGCTATCAATATGCCAGTTCAGGGTACGGCGGCAGAAATTCTGAAATTGGCGATGATCGAACTTGATAAAAAACTATCGACTAAAAACTATCGACTAAAAACCAGCTTGCTTTTGACGGTTCACGACGAGTTAGTTGTTGAAACACCGGCCGAAACAGTAGACGAGGTGGCCAAGATTGTCAAAGAAACGATGGAAGGGGTGGTCAAACTCTGCGTCCCGATCGAAGTCTCTCTCGGCATCGGCGATAATTGGGATCAGTCCAAGTAATAAGAATTCAGGATTCAGGATTCAGCATACAGCGGAAGTATGATTGTGATTTTTTCAAATTCAATTACTTAATTCTTAATTCTGACTACTTAATTCTTGTTCCCAATGTTTTATTTTTTTTACGGTGACGACACATTTTCAATCAAACAAAAAGTCCAGAAAATGGTGGACGATTTTGTCGCGGCCGAAACCGATATCAACCTGACTCATCTTGATGGTGAGAAGATAAATTCAGGCAGTCTTGGTAGTGTTGTTTTGGCTATGCCTTTTTTGGGCAAGCTTCGAATGACGGTTGTAAATAACTTTCTGAAAAACAGTGACAAGATTTCCAAGAAATCCATGATCGAAATTTTGCAGAAACTGCCTGAATATTCGACAGTTATTCTGGCTGAGAAAGCCGGTGTCGATATGCGAGAAAGTGAGTTCAAACTCCTGGCAAAGATGCCTGGCGCACTCAATTTCCCTGCTCCATCTGATTCTATACTGCGAAAGTTTGCCGAGAATCAATTGTCGGAGGCAGAGATCAAGATATCTTCCTCGGCTTTGTTTAAGCTTGTCCTCTATGTCGGACCGGACTTTTGGCGCTTGGAAAACGAGACTGCCAAGTTGGTTGCCTATGTTGCGAGCCTTGGCAAGAGCGAGATTACAGACCTGGATGTCGAGGCAAATATTCTGCCTGTCAACAATCAGAAAATTTTCGATCTTACCGACGCTCTGGCTGAGAAAAATTCAATCAAAGCGGTAAATACTCTGCAAAATTTTCGCAAGTTTGGCGAAGACGACATGAAAATTTTCAATTTAATCATCAGTCATTTTCGAAGTCTTCTGATTGTAGAGAGCTTCGGAGCGGTTGACTCGGCAAAAGTTGCGGCTCAGAGTGGAATTCATCCATTCGTAGCAAAGAAAATGCAGTTCGCATTGAAGCGAAAAGGCAAATTTAGCTTACGCACTATCTATGCCAAACTGGCAGAGATAGATTGGCAGGTGAAGCGAGGAGAAATCGATTTGGCGGCGGCTTTGGATTTGCTGGTAATTAAATTTTGCGTCTAAGAAAAATATCTTGTATAATGGAAAAAATGATTTGCAGCTAGGAGGGTGATTGGCAAATGGGAAGACAAAAAAGAATAATCCTCGATTAGCGATCAGTGTAAATTGGCGAAAGATGTTTGTGTTTGCCAGTTTGATTTTGGTCGGTCTTTTTGGTGTCTCGACGATTTCAACATATCGGGCTGATATAAATAGATATGTGCCTCAATCTGGCGTTGCTGATCTCAAAGTTGATTTGACGATCAAGGAGGATGGCAGTGTTTATTTGGATGGTCAAAAATATAGTGAGCGCGTAAATATCCTTCCCGACAGTGAGGAAATTCGTTTTCCGGTGATCGACAATGTTGGACAGGATTATAGCAATATTGATATTACCGTAACTCTTCCTTCTCCTATTGCCGAGAATACCAAATACGATTTTATCGGTGTTCATGGCGTCGGTAGTACTACTACTCGAATGGTTGACGATAGCACTTTGGTTTTTCATGCTCAGGACGTAGCTGGTACGGCAATTTTGACCCCGGTCGTAGTGATGCCGAAGGGTACGATCAAGCCACCATTGCCAGCCAAGATATATGCTGATACTTCGGCTGTGCGCTCAAATGTCTGGGTTTATGTGGGGATTGCTCTGCCAATTCTGACTTTCTTCCTGATGTTGGTCTACATTTCGCTTCAAATGCAAAGTCAGAAGGTTGATTATCCAGACTATGAGACTTCTGCCCCGCCGATGGCGATACCACCAGCCTTAGTTGGAGTTTTGTTTCATCAGAGAGTTGGCTCTCGCGAGTTGGCAGCGACTTTGATCGATTTGGCGATCAGGGGAGACATTTTCATCCTCGATCGTGAGCGAGATTTTGCCTTCGTCAAGAACAAATTTGATCGTCGGCTCCTGACATACGAGAAGGTTTTGTTGTCCAAGATTTTCAAGACTAACCTTGTTTCGGACAAAGAAGAGGTTGATCGTCGTATCAACAACCATCTCTATAGCAAGAAATTATCTCTCGCAACGGCAGGAGTATATATTTTGGCAACGAGATTGGGATATTTTCGTCTCAACCCGCATCGTCTCCATCTGAAATATCTTTTCGTTGGTATTCTCGGTTTCTTCCTCGGTTTGGCCGGATTTATCTTGAGTCTACGGATATTTCCAGACTCGCAATACGTTGCTTTCCTCTGGCTTGGCCTGATGGCGTCTTCTCTTGTGGTAATGTTCACTTCTAGCAATATTCCGAATCGGACCGGTTTGGGCCGTGAAGCTCTAACTGATTGGCTGGCTTTCAAAAATTACCTGACTAAAAACGAGCGAATGCCGTTTTCCTACGAAAACCAGACTTTGTTTCTGAAATATTTGCCTTATGCAATTGTACTTGAGTGTGAAATTGGCTGGGCGAAGAGATTTTCAGAGCAGGGCTTTGAGATGCCGGACTGGTTTGTGACTGATCGAGGTGGTGTTGGACTTCAGGATTTTTGCCTCGCCCTCTATCCGATTGTGTCATATGTTGCCAAGAGTTTTGCGGCGATTCGCGAACCTGGATATAAATAAATTTTTATTATGTTTAGAAACTGGCTAGAAAAATTAATCTACGGCGGCGGAGTTCTTTTCGACTTGACGAAGTGGTTTGTCATGGGAATTGTGATTTTGACGGTGGCAACCACCTTTTTCCTTGCTTTCTTCGTTGTTGATGGCGAATCGATGGAACCGAATCTTCATACCGGTGAAATGATTTTGTGGCAGAAAAACGCTTACAGCAAGAAATTGCCAAGCAGAAATGATATCGTGGTCGTCAACTTCCCCGGTGATCCAGTCCATCGCAAATACGTCAAGAGAATTGTTGGTCTTCCCAACGAAACAATCAAAATTAGCAACGGCAAGGTTTATATCAATGGAGTCGAGGATCAAGAGGACTATCTCTCTTTCGATGTCTTGACTGCTCCCGACACAGAATTGCAGCTTGGCAGTGATCAATACTTTGTCATGGGTGACAACCGAGAAAATTCAAGTGATTCACGCAATTTCGGTCCGGTTGAGAAGAGATTTGTACTCGGACGATCGCTGGCAATAATATTTCCTCGATTTCGTTTGACCAAAGATATATAAAAACTCTCCCTTGCAGGAGAGCTTTTATATTAGAGCATTATTTCTTGGCTGTTTTCTTGCGAGTCTTTTTCTTTGGGGTAGCTTCGATTCTGGTAGTTGCCTTGGCCAGGCGAGACTTTAATCGAGATGCTTTGTTTTTGTGAATGACGTTTTTCTTGGCGGCAATATCGAGCTCGCGGAATGCTGCGCTCAGAAGTTCGGGCACATTATTTTCCTGGTTTCGAACGGCCATCTTGAGTCCTTTGACGGCATTTTTGACTTTGGCTCGGGTAATGTCGTTGTCGGCGTTTTTCTTGATGCTGACGGCGAGAGCCTTTTTGGCTGATTTGATAATTGGCATAATCTTTAATTCAATTTAAAATTTATAATTTAGAATTCAAAAAACAATAAATGTTTACTGCAGAGATTACTTTACCAGATTAAATGACAAAAGTAAACAGGAGGGGGATCAGGTGAGCAGGTGGGTAGGTAAGCAAGTGAGCAGGTGCGCAGGTAAATAGGTAATTCAAAATGCCTGCACACTTGGTTACCTGCTCACTCACATACTAAAGGTATGAATCTTTGCCTTCTTCTCTCAATTTTTCGATCAGGGCTTTGACCTGTTGTGAACGGCTGCCTTTGCAGATTAAGATAGCGTCCGGAGTGTCGATGACGACAATGTCATTAAGTCCAACGGTTGCGATCAGTTTGTCGCCGGCCAAAATTAGACAGTTGCTGTTATCAACGCCGAGATGATTTCCGGCGGCTATTACTGAGACCCCTTTGTTCTCTCGGAGAACTTCTGAGAGTGTGCCCCACGAACCGACATCGCTCCAGCCAATATCACTCGGAATTACCAAAATATTCTTCTCCTTCTCTGCGATGGCGTAATCGACAGAAGTTCTTTCGATATTTTTGTATTCAAGGGTGGCAATTTCCAGATATTCCTCTGGGTCTGTCTCCTCCATTATTTTCTGTGCTGCCTTCAATGTTTCGGGGCAATGTTTGTGAAATAGTGAGATTGCATGAGCGACTGTCCAGACAAACATACCGCCATTCCAGAGATACTCCCAGCTGGCCAAATATTTCTCGGCGGTTTTGGCGTTCGGTTTTTCTTCGAAACCTTTGACCGAGAAGACTTTGAGATCTCCCCTTGTTTCGATCTGGGAGTTCATTCGAATATATCCCATGCCGGTATCGGCTCTGGTTGGATTAATCCCGATCAATGTCATGTAGTCCGGATATTTATTAATTAGCTCGTCTGCAAAATCAACGATCTCCAAGAACTTTTCCGGCTCATTGATAATGTGATCAGAAGGTAGGAAAATTGCTTTTGCTTTGGGATTAATACGATTAATTTTGGCAATCGCCATGGCGCAAGTGCCGAGAGTTCCGGTGGCGCGAGGTTCTATGATAAAATTTTCAATTGGGAGCTCGGGTAGCTGAATTTTTGCTTCTTCGTAATAGTCTTTGGTCACAGTTACGAGGATGTTTTTGTCAGAAAATTTCGGACGAAGCCGCAGATAGGTATCCTGAATCATAGTATTCTTGCCTACGAGCGAATGAAATTGTTTCGGCTTGTTTTGCCTCGACATCGGCCAAAGCCTGGTGCCCTGGCCAGAAGCCATTATGACTGCATACATATTTGTTCCTTGAATTAATTTTGGTTCATTATAGCAGAAATCAGATGACATTGCTTATTCGCGGATCGTTTTCAACAATTCGTCTCTTTTTTCCTCCATAAGTTTCTCTGTTTTGGCTTCGACATTGAGACGCAGGAGCGGTTCTGTGTTGGAGGGACGAAGGCTAAACCACCAATCTTCGAAATAAACGCTTAGGCCATCCAAGGTGCTGTGTACTCCGTCCGAATATTTCTTCGCGATTTCGTCAATTTTTGCATTTGTGTCTGCGACTTTTGTGTTAATTTCACCTGAGTCAAAATAGACATCAAATTCTTTGGTTAGACTCGAGAAAGGTAGACTTGATTTCGAAATAATTTCAAGAACAATCAGACTGGCTAACATCCCTGAGTCGGCGTAGTACAAATCCTTGAAGAAATAATGTCCGGAATGCTCTCCGGCCAGAAGGCCGTCTTCTTTGCGCATCTGAGCCTTGATCAGCGAATGACCGACGGGAGTGATCGAGGGAACTCCGCCATATTTCTTTATTGTAGTAGTGTATTTTTGGCAAGCATAGCCAGAATAATGGTTGCTGTAGTGCCCGTGCCCTTTTCGGCGACGAAATAGACTCTATCTCCATCTCCGTCAAACGCCAATCCTAAAGCTGCTTTTTCTTCGAGCACCTTTTTCTTCAATTCTGCGATGTTTTTCTCTTCGATTGGACTTGGCTGGTGATTTGGAAAATTTCCGTCAATTTCGAAATAGAGGGGAATTATTTCGACCGGAAGGTTTTTGAATACTTTTTCAACTATAAATCCGCCGACTCCATTGCCAGCGTCGATGACGATACGAAGTGGCTTGAGAGCTTCCAGATCGATCAGAGAGACTAGTTTGTCTCTGTATGCATCGTACATATCTCTTTTCTCGATTGTGCCCACCTTGGGCGCTTCCTTGAGATTATCGGAAATTATCATGTCCCTCAGGTCAAAGAGGCCTTCTTCTGCGCTCAGAGCGATGGCGCCCTTGGTTACAACCTTAAAACCGTTGTATTCTCTGGGGTTGTGAGATGCTGTAATCATAACTGCTCCGTCGATATCGGAGTACATGGCAGAAGCGACATATGTCATATCAGTAGAGCTTATACCAAGATCGACAGCATCGGCACCGGCTTTGGTAATGCCACTGATTAGAGCTTCTTTCAGGGCAGGTGAGGAAATTCGGCCATCATAACCGACGGCTACTTTCCCCAAATTGAACTTATTGACGAAGGCAATGCCAAATTTTTCAACAATTTCTTCATTGATTGTCACGGGATAAATACCGCGAACATCATAAGACTTGAAAATTGAGGGATCTATTTTCATCTGTTTCCTCTAGTTAATTTTTATCTTCTATTGCATCTCTAATATGTTGACTGAAAGACTGGCTCCAGTTGGGCCCTAAATTGAGTGACGTCCTGACATTTCGGAAATTGGCCAAATACATGACGGCAAAAAAGAGTGTGAAGAAAAGGATAAATACAGCAATCGGTCGGCTTTCGAAAACAAGATTTGCTCCGATAACGATTAAAACGAGTGGCCAAATTGCAAAAAGATCGGCAAAAATACTCCAATTCCACCATGACAAATTGACACCGAGAAGCAAAACTCCAAACAGGACGACGAGCAATCCCCAGAAAATTCGGCTAAATTTCATTTTCCTCCCTACTTTTGATTCTTAAGTGTCAAAGCAAGACCAAATACGATCAGAGCAACTGGCCAAAATAATGACCAAATATTGACGCGGAAGAATGATTCCAGAAAGAAACAAATACCAAGGAGTATAATAAAACCGCCAATAACCTTGCGGCTGGCTCTGCTCTTTGTCTCTGAATGATGGAAAGTAGAAGTTTCTGCTGACTCGGCTTTTGGTTTTTCCTTGTTTCTCTCTCTTTGCCCAGGAAAATCCGAAAGACATTCGGGGTCAAGGGGAATGACGATCCAAGCAATCAAATAGAAGAGAAAACCGACGCCAGTGAAGAGAAGGATAAGGAAAATCAAACGAATAATACTCGGATCTGTTTCGAAATATTGTCCAAGCCCACCTGCGACACCTCCCAGGATTCGATCGTGACATGATCGATAAAGTTTTTTGTCCATTTTTTCCTTTTATTAATTCAATAATTTCATTATACCACCTTCGGAAAAAATTCAAGCCCTGCCGTTGACAAAAAGGAATCGTTTGCTATACTCAACTGTTCCCAAGTTCGGATCAGAAATTAGCTATTTTACTGCCAAAAATGGAATTATCACCCAAACAACAAGTTGTGGAAGTTTTGAAAAGCAAGCAGAAGATTTTGATATTGACGCATAAAAATCCTGACGGAGACGCTTTGGGAAGTATTTTGGCTTTGTCTGCTTCGCTTCGGAAGCTTGGCAAGGAAGTTTTGGCTGTTTGCAATGATCCAGCCCCGGCGGTGTACAATTTCTTGCCGGAAGTTCAAAGTGTTTCTCAGAATTTTGCCGGTCATCGTGATTTTGTTGTTTCGCTTGATGTGTCCAAGGTCAGAGCAGACAAAATCATGTACAAACTGAATGGCACGAAGCTTGATATTATTATTACACCTCAGGGCGGCCAATTTGGTCACGCTGATTTAAGTACCTGTGAAGGTTGTTTCCACTTTGAAGCTATTGTCGTGCTCGACTCTCCTGATTTGGAAAGACTTGGATCTCCTTATGAGAAAAATCCGGAAATTTTCTTCGATGTCCCTGTTGTTAATATTGATCATCATCCTGGTAATGACCAATTTGGCAAGATCAATCTGGTTGACATTACGGCAACCTCGACTGCAGAAATTCTGGTGTCAGTGATCGAAGCACTGAGCGGAGATTCGAAATTTATCAACGAGGATATTGCCACAAATTTGCTGACTGGAATTATTACTGATACCAATTCGTTTCAAAACACAAATACAACGCCAAAGTCGCTAACTGTGGCAGCCCAACTGGTTGCCTTTGGCGGGAGGCAGCAAGATATTATTAAAAATATTTACAAAACTAAGCCTCTTTCGACTTTGCGTCTCTGGGGTCGTGCGCTCTCGAATTTGAGGGAAGAACAATCCTGCGGGTTTGTTTGGACCAAGCTTAAGGTGAGCGATTTTACGGAAATTGGAGCATCTGTGACTGAATCGAGCGGAGTTATCGACGAATTGCTCAAAACAGCGGCAGGAGTCGATTTTGCTCTGCTTCTGACCGAGAAAAACAATGATGTTCACGGATCACTTCGCTCGACAAATCGAACGAAGGATGTGGCGGCAATCGCAAAATTGTTTGGTGGTGGCGGTCATACAATGGCAGCAGCTTTTCAGATAAAAGACAAGAAATTGACTGAGGTCGAGACTGAAATAATCTCGAAGATCAAAAATTTTCAAATCTCTCTGAAGAAGGTGACTGATAATACCGAAACGAGCAGTTGATTTTTCAGCCGATTTAAGGTAAGATAATATTCGAATATCAGTAATAAAGGGAGAAACTGGCGCCTGGATACAACAACGGATTGCGAATGTCCTAACAGTGAATAGCTATTTGACATTAGCGATTAGATGATTAGACATCCATTGTTGGTCTGTGCTTGTCAGCTGAAAGGAAAAATGACCGAAGAAGTGAAAACGGCGCCGAAGAAGGCGACAAAATCAGGGAAAGAGGATTTGGTTAAGAAATACCAAACTCACCAGAATGATACCGGTTCGACTGAAGTGCAGGTTGCAATCTTGACAAAGAAGATTTCAGACTTGACCAAACATTTGAAAGAGCACAAGAAGGATTTCGATTCTCGTAGAGGTCTCTTGATGATGGTTGGCAAACGCCGGAGATTACTTAACTACCTTCGCAAGACGGAAGAGGAAAAGTACGTCAAAATCATTGCCGATTTGGGGCTCAAAAAGTAAATATGCATCAAGATATAGCAAGTCTTCGGGCTTGCTACTCTTGGTTCATAAATAATTAAAGAAGTTTGGGGGCGAGTAGAGACAGTCAGTATTGAGTATGAAGTTATTTATACAATCTGTTGTGTAAATAACCTTTTGCTTCATACCTGATCTCTATTTTTCCTAGAACTTAGAAAGGTTTCTATGATAAAGAAACTTGAGTTTGAAACAAGGACCTACGAGGTTCCTTTTGGTGAGAAAAAATTAAAGCTGGAGACAGGCAAAATGGCCGGTCTTGCCAGCGGAACGATCGTCGCATCTTACCAGGACACTGTCGTCTTGGCGGCTGTTGTGGTTGCTCCTGAAGCGAAAGAGGGTACGGACTTTTTCCCTCTGATGGTTGATTACGAAGAGCGTTTCTACGCTGCTGGCAAAATTTCTGGTAGTCGTTTCATCAAGCGTGAAGGCCGTCCTTCTGACGCAGCTGTGCTTGCTTCTCGGAAAATTGATCGTCCAATTCGGCCACTTTTCCCGAAGAGTTACCGCAATGATGTTCAGATTATTATCACAGTTTTGTCCTATGATGGTTCAATTGACCCGGATGTAATTGCTACTATTGCTGCGTCTTCTGCGCTTATGCAGACAAATGCTCCATACAAAGGGCCAATCGGTGCCGTCACTGTCGGCATGGTTGATGATAAATTTGTGCTTAATCCGTCAGAAGAAGAGTCAGAAAAAAGCACAATGCTTTTGAATTTTGCCGCAACAAAAGAGCGGATTATGATGATAGAGACTGAAGCAGAAGAAGTTGACGAAGACAAAGTATTCGAAGGAATTAAATTTGGTCATGAGGCAATGCAGGCCGTGATTGAAATTCAGCACCAGATTGCCCTTGATCACAAGCGCGAAGTTGCTGCCATTGACGACTCTAAAATTGCCGGCGTTCATGCTGAAATTTATAATATGATGATCGAAAAAGTCAAAGAGGCGGTCAAGGAGCTTGACAGAGAAGCAAGAGAAGCAAAACTGAAAGTTTACGAAGAGGAAGCTCTCTCTGCTCTCGAAGGTACATACAAGCAGGTTGAGATCAAAGGAGCTTTTGGTAAACTGGTTGAGAAAGAAATCCGTCATCTTATTTTGGACGAAGGAATTCGCCCTGATGGTCGAGCGATGGAAGAGATACGCCCCCTAAATATTGAAGTTGGCGTACTTCCCCGCCCACATGGTTCTGCTCTCTTCACTCGTGGACAGACACAGGCTTTGACCGTTTTGACCCTGGCTTCTCCTGGAATGGAACAGATGATTGATACGATGGAGGGCGAATCGACAAAACGATACATGCACCATTATAACTTCCCGCCATATTCGACTGGTGAAGTCAGACCGATGCGTGGTACCGGACGCCGTGAAATCGGACATGGCTATTTGGCCGAAAAGGCCTTGAAGCCAATGATTCCTGATCAGGACAGCTTTCCTTATACAATTAGACTCGTTTCTGAGATTTTGAGCTCAAATGGTTCCAGCTCTATGGCTGCAACTTGTGGTTCAACTTTGGCTCTGATGGACGCAGGCGTTCCAATCAAGAAGCCTGTATCGGGAATTGCGATGGGCTTGGTCACAAACGAAGATGCATCACAATATAAAGTTCTCTCAGACCTTCAGGGTCTCGAAGATTTTGCTGGAGATATGGATTTCAAGGTTGCTGGTACTACAGACGGAATTACTGCAATTCAAATGGATACTAAAATTGCTGGTCTAACTTATGACATTATCCGCGATACTTTGGCCCAAGCGAAGAAGGGCAGAGCTGAGATCTTGGCAGCGATGCTTGAGGTTATTCCTAGCTCGAGAAAAGAACTTTCCAAATATGCGCCTAGAATTGAAGCGATCAAAATCAACCCAGACAAGATCGGTGAATTGATCGGCCCAGGCGGCAAAAATATCAAGAAAATTGTCGAAGAATGCGGTGGTAAAGAGATTATTAGTATTGATATCGAAGACGACGGCACAGTTATGGTCTCCTCGATTGATCCAGAAATGGGAGACAAGGCGATCGGAATTATCAAAATGTCAACTCGCGATATTCAGCCAGGCGAAATCTTGACAGGACCAATTGTCGATATCAAAAAAGATCGAATGACCGGCAAGGAGATTGGTGCAATCTTCCAGATAACTCCAAAGATGGATGGAATGATTCACATATCTCAGATCTCAAATGAGCGTATTGAGCGAGTCTCGGACAAACTCAAGGTTGGCCAGATCGTAACCGTGCGCGTAGCTGAAGTTGACGCTGCCAAAGGCCGAATCGGACTGACCATGAAGGGTGTAGATCAAACAGGCGGCATTGGGGACAAGAATTAAGTAGTAATTAGTAAGTTATAAGGTCTATCGAAAAAGCCCCGAGATAATCGGGGCTTTTTTCATCTTTTAATTTTAGACTTTTGACTGTTGTGATGCAGCCTTTATAAATGCCATGAAAAGCGCTTGAGGTTTCAATGGTTGTGAATCGAATTCAGGATGGAATTGAACGCCAACCATGAAAGGGTGATTCTCAACCTCGACGATTTCAACCAAATCTCGCTCTGGATTTGTGCCTGCGGTCATAAGGCCAGCCTCTTCCAATTGCTCACGGTATTCGTTGTTGTATTCGTAGCGATGACGATGACGCTCGTAGATAATCGGGAACTGGGAATCCATGGTCGGGAGCCCGTATTGCTTGTAAGCAGAGTACGAGAGAGTCCCCTTTTTGAGTTCGCAAGCGTAGTTGCCGAGTCGCATTGAGCCGCCATAATCTTTTCGGCGCATTTTTTCCTTTTGCTCGGGCATAATATGAATGACGGGATATGGCGACTTGGGATCGATTTCTTCGGTATGTGCACCTTTGAGGCCACAGACATTGCGTGCGAATTCGATCGTGGCAATTTGCATGCCATAGCAGAGCCCAAAGTAAGGGATTTTGTGCTCGCGGCAATATTTGGCGACTGCTATTTTCCCCTCAATTCCGCGGGAGCCAAAGCCGCCAGGGACGATAATTCCATCTAAGTTTTTCAGTTCCTTTAGTTTTTCTGGGTGTTCTTCGTAAGTAGTCGAGGAAAGCCATTGAAACTCTGGTTTCAGATTCTGCGTCCAGGCCGCAATTTTGACTGACTCTATGACTGAAATATAAGAATCGGAGAGGACATACTCGCCTGTTTCAAAGTATTTGCCGACAATTCCGATTTTGACAATTTTTGTAGCATTCTTTGCCTTTTCGACGAAAGTTCGCCACTCGACTAGATCCTTTTGTCTCGGCTTGAGGCTTAGACTTTTCAGAATTTTGTCGCCAAATTTTTCATTTTCGAAATTAACAGGTATATCATAGATCGATTCGACATCCGGTGCTGAGATGGCGTGGTCTGGCTCGATTGAGCAAAATGTGGCCAATTTTTCTCTTCGTTTGCTGTCGATTGGGTGATCGCTGCGACAGAGGATGAAATCAGGCTGAATTCCGCAGGAGTTTAATTCCCTGGAGGCATGCTGGGTCGGTTTCGTTTTCATCTCCCCGACCTTTGACGGGATCGGCAGATAAGAAACCAACATGAAAATAACATCGGTCGGATTTTTCAATTTCAGTTCTCTGGCAGCTTCGAGGAAGAGCAAATTTTCATATTCCCCTACCGTACCGCCGATTTCAATAATGGTGATTTCCGCTTCCGCTTCCTTGGTTGCTTTCTTGATGCGGTTGATAATTTCCTCTGGGACATGAGGCACAACCTGGACACAAGCGCCACCGTACTCCAAGTTGCGTTCCTTCTCAATCACGGATTGATAGACTCGGCCGGTTGTCATGTAGTTCATCCTGGTCAGACTCTCACCCAGAAATCGTTCATAGTTTCCCATATCCTGATCGCATTCGTCTCCATCTCTGGTCACGAATACCTCACCATGCTCGGTAGGATTCATCGTACCTGCATCGACATTGACATATGGGTCGCATTTCAAAGCGGTGACTTTGAATCCTTTTGATTTCAAAATTGTGCCAACAGAAGCGGCTGCGATCCCCTTGCCGACAGATGACATTACCCCGCCGACTACAAAGATAAATTTGTTTCTAGACATGTTTCTCCAGTTAATAAGTTAGTCAGTGAGTCAGTAAATCAGTGAGTCAGTTGGATTTTTGAACTTTAATCCAGCCGTTTAACAATTTGCTAACCTCTTCTGCTAAATTTGATATTTTGTTGTAATTGTTAGCTTTGATATAACCAAGATCGTTTGCCAGCAATAGTTGTTACCTGCAATCTTCAAGTGATCCTTGTGAAATGTTATAGAAATGTTTACTATCGGCGAAACCTTGTCTTCGGAAGCCCTCAGCAATATTTGAAGGTATGGAAATTGCAGCTCTTCTTATTTGATTTGTTAGACAATAATCTTCAATTTTTGGAAATTGTTTTGTAATTTCATAAATTTCCAAGACAAATTCATGGCTTTTTTGCCATGCCTTGATATCTTTGAATGAGATAATTAATGTCATTTTTCTAATACCTTATTGACTGATTCACTGACTCACTGATTCACTATTAAAAAACTCCCAGAGTTTTTTAAATTGTGGAGTTTTTTTTAGTAACTATATGATCTTTTGTTTAAGAATATTCTAGAATTTTCGTTATGCAAACGCAAGAGCAAGGTGGTGGATAAGTGGAAAACCCCGATTACAGATTGACAAAAAGCCCAAAATGTGATAGTATTCGTTCGTTCTTGCACACGACAATTGAATACAAATTTGGACTGAATCGAGGCAACAATAATGCCAGATACACAGACTGCCCTTAATGGGCATTGTAAAGTCACTGTCACAGGCGAGCATGTCCGTCGGATACCCGACGATTTCGCGCTCTGTCTGGCCGTCCTATTAGAGACGGCTGAACTGTACGATTCGACGCAGGACGCTACAGAATTTTCGGCACTAGTAGCCGAAAAAACAAAGGGGTGTTCGGATCGGCACGGAATCAATTCCGTACGAGCCTGCCCCAATCCGCGTGGCAAAATTCAAATCCGGTTACAACCAGGGAATAATGACACATGTTATTTCTGTCACATCCCGTGGCCAAACGAAACCAAATTTGGAGCGGCCAAGAAGATGGAAAACGCTATGAAAGTAGCGAATGACATCATTCGGGGTCACTCAAAGAAGGAAGCCGACGACACTCTCACCTCTGAACCACTCGATTCACATCGAGTGTACACGGAGAATACCGAGAGCGCGTTCGCCGAAAGCGGCAAGACGTTCATTGAATTCTTCGGTGGTCGCTTTCACAGCGTGACGAAGATTGTGATGAACA
>JAPLVL010000020.1:59035-68237 GCA_026397135.1 Candidatus Berkelbacteria bacterium | reverse complement strand
CGACCAGCAGGGAATACATGGCAAACTGTTTGCCAATATTCTCTCCGCATCTGGTGGGCCGAGCGAGTTCGAATTCACGGCCGACGCGGGAGTCATCAATGTTGGGTATTCCGGTTATTGTTTTCAGATCAGCGGTTTCGTTAATGAATCCGCAACACTGGAAGCATTATATCGGCTCGATCCGACGCAACGCCCCGCGTCAGAAACCATCGCGTTTGATTACAGAGCACATGAGTCTGTGGTTGCTGGCATCGCCAACGATCCCGAACTCATCCTACTCTGTCTTCAATCCGCGATCGAGGACCTCGGTCTGGCATTCCAGATTGGGACGGTGATCCCGTCAACCCAGTTTATGAATGCTATGGCTTCGCACCTCGGTCATCCGCAGTTCGAAGAGTACCCGGTCGATAAGCAGGAGAACATTCGGTTGTCGCTAGGGATCAAGATGCTGCGACACCGGCTTCTGCCGGACGGGTATATCGCATACGCAAACGGTGATTCATCTAGGGATGGATATGTGCTGAAGCGTACAACTCCGGCACCACTGACCCGCGACGTCAAATTCAAAGTCGTCAAGGTGCAGCCGGCGCCGACAGTGGCGGAGCCTGTGATTCCAGAGCCGCCGGTCAAGAAAGACAGGCCGGCTCCGCCACCGGTTCATGTCAGTTGGGGGAAAATCCACCGGGTCCGAGCGGAACGCGCCGCTGCTACACAGCAACCCGAACCGGCTACGCCGCCGCCTGTCGAGGAGCTGATCGTGGCTCCGCCTCTGTCAGTGACAGAGGAACAGGAATCTGTGCAGGAAGCACAGCGGATTGTCGAGAGTATCGCCGAAGCGTTGAATGACGCAGGGGTGGCAATCGACAATCTGATCGAGGCCTGCGAGCCTGAACCGAAGAAAGTAGTATCAAAACTGCTGGCTCCGGAAGAAATCGTCGCTCGCGCTTGTTCTGATATCTTCGAGGAGATGGATCGTTTGATCTTCGCCACGGGAGGCAGACGATATGCGCAGCCAGGCGGACGATCTGCGCAAGAAAATCGTCGAGCTGGAGCAGCAAATCGTGCTGCTCGAAGCGACGGCCGCGATTCGGGACGAGGAAGCGTTCCTTTGTGGGAGTGAGTTGCCGGCCTATGATCACGCGATCAAGACTGGAGAACTCGCCGGTGAGCGGCTCGAAGCCCTCAATACAAAGCTGCAGCGTCGCAGCAAATAGAAAAACATGCGTGTGCAAGCGCATCTCCGTGGCCCCAGCTCATTGAGCTGGGGCCACACTTTTTTCAAGTCAATCCTCTCGTTAATTCAGGGTTGACTTTTTGATTTTTCATCGGCTATAATAATCTCTGGCGGTAACAACGTTCCCCCTTGCGTTTGTTGCCGCTATTTTTGTATGTAAGTCAGTAAATACGTGAGTAAGTAAGTCAGTTTGAAGAGGCTATTGACATAAATGTAAAGTTTACTTTACAATTGCTCTTGCAATGAAGCAATTTAAAACTAAGAAGGAGCCAAATGCTAAAACCACTTGCAGATCGTTTGCTTGTCAAGCCGATTCTTTCGGAAGACAAAACCAAATCCGGAATTTACCTGCCCGATAGCGCCAAGGAACAGAGAGCTGAGGGTGAAGTTGTTGCCCTGGGTACTGGATTGAAAGAGGGAAAAAAATATGAGTTTTCGGTCAAGGTAGGGGACAAAATTGTTTATTCGAAATATGCGGGCGACGAGATCAAAATCGAGGGTATTGATTACAAAGTGATGAAGGAAGAAGAAGTTCTAGGGATTTTGTCTTAAAGTTCCAATTGTTACATTGCTATATTGCTGAACTGTTAACAATATATCAATAAAACAAGTTAACGATTATTAATTTGTGGAGAAAATTATGAGCAAGATGATTGTATTTTCCGACGAAGCTCGCAAGAAGCTTCAAAATGGTGTGAATATTTTGGCCGACACAGTCAAGGTAACACTCGGGCCAAAGGGCAGAAGCGTGGTACTTGAGAAAAGTTTTGGTGCGCCTACTATCACAAATGATGGTGTGACTATTGCCAAAGAAATTGATCTCGAGGATAAATTTGAAAATATGGGTGCCCAGTTGGTCAAAGAGGTTGCAAGCAAGACAAACGATGTTGCTGGCGACGGCACGACAACTGCGACTTTGCTCGCTCAAGCAATGATAAATGCCGGCTTGAAAAATGTGGCTGCCGGTGCAAATCCGATTGCTGTGCGACATGGCATCGAAAAGACGACAGAAGCAGTTGTGGGGGCGATCAAGGCCAATTCCAAGGCCATCTCAAGCAAAGAAGAGATCGCTCAGGTGGCAACGGTTTCGGCCGGTAGTACTTTGATTGGTAACCTAATCTCTGAAGTGATGGAACTAGTCGGTAAAGATGGCGTTGTTTCGGTCGAAGATTCAAACACGATTGGCTTGGAGAAGGAAGTTGTCGAGGGAATGGAATTTGATAATGGTTACATTAGCCAATATATGGTTACAGACACTGCATCGATGAAGGCTGTATTGGAAAATCCTTATATCCTGATAACTGACAAGAAAATCTCGTCTATTCAGGAGATTTTGCCTATATTGGAACAAATTGCCCAGGGTGGCAAGAAGGAAATTGTGATCGTGGCCGAAGATGTCGAGGGTGAAGCTTTGGCAACCTTGATCGTGAACAAACTACGCGGAGTTATCAATGTTTTGGCTGTGAAGGCGCCAGGTTTTGGTGATAGACGGAAGGAAATGTTGGCCGACATTGCAATTCTGACCGGCGGTCAGGTAATTACGGCTGATTTGGGCCAGAAACTTGAGGATGTCAAGCTGGAACAACTTGGCCAGGCTCGCAAAGTTGAGTCTGACAAGGAGCGCACCCTGATTGTTGAAGGCAAAGGCGCGAAGAAGGAGATTGAGAAGCGAATTTCTCAGATAAAGACCGAGATTACGAAGTCAACTTCTGATTACGATAAGGAGAAATTGAACGAGAGGTTGGCAAAGCTTTCTGGCGGCGTCGGTGTGATCAAAGTTGGTGCGGCGACCGAAACTGAGCAAAAGGAGATGAAATTCAAAGTAGAAGATGCAGTACAAGCGACCAAAGCAGCAGTCGAAGAGGGGGTAGTTGCTGGTGGCGGAGTTGCACTTATCAATGCAATATCAGCAATTGATGCACTCAAGCTCAAAGATGATGAAAAGGTTGGCGCTGAAATCGTAAAGAAATCTCTGGAAGCACCGGTTCGACAGATTGCCGAGAATGGTGGCGTTGACGGGGCAGTTGTAATTGAGAAGGTAAAAAAGATGAAGCCAGGACAAGGTTACAATGCCTTGACCTGCGAATATGGTGACATGATCGGCTTCGGAATTATTGACCCTGTCAAAGTGACAAGGTCGGCGCTGCAAAATGCTGCTTCTATAGCTGCTTTGATTCTAACTACCGAGGCAGTGGTAGCCGAGAAGCCGGAGAAGAAGGAAACAATGCCACCGATGGGCGGAGGCATGGGCGGGTACGACGGGACGATGTAAGTATAATCACGAATTACAAATAAATACGAATTTACAAATGCGGAAGGAAGAAAATTGCAAAGTCTTAAAAAGTCCGAAATAGTCTGAAAAGTCTGAAGAAGCAGCAAGGATAGGTCGAAGAGGAAAAGCCCTGGCAGGAAGCTGGGGCCTTTTCGATTTGTTATTTTTATCTGATTTAATTATAATGGGTTTATGGAAAATCAAAATGAATATACATTCAATGGTCAACGTCCAGGCGAGAAAGTGGTTTTGGTTCTGAATCGTCATCCATATACAATTTATCGTCCAGGCTTCGCATCAGTTTTGCTCCTGATCGTAGCTCTGGCTGTGGTTTTGTTTTTCCCCAAATTTTTCATTATTTCGATTGTTTTGTTTCTGCTCATATTTCTCTACTTTTACAATGCTTTCTATGGTTACAAAGAGTCCGTCTTTATTATTACAAATGAACGGCTTTTCTCAGTCAATCAAGCTGGATTTTTCAAACGATCGATATCGGAGACAAATCTGGACAATGTGATTGATATTCGCAGTGAAACCAAAGGTTTCTTCAAGACGGTTTTGCATTACGGCAGTCTGATTGTGCGAACTGCTGGCGCAAACGAAGAAGGGGACATTATTATCGAAGATATTCCTGATCCATATTTCGCTCAGCAAAAAATTGCGCAAGTCCGCGCGAAGAAGACAGACTAACCTTCATTTATTTTTGCACTGGCATTATGTTTGTGATCTCAGCCTTCAAAATAGCCAATCTGAATGTGCCCGTGAAGAATCTGGTGAAGCGAGCTATTGACAAATACTGAAATAAGGTTATTGTCGAACCACATCGCAAGATGAACTTTCTGGAGATGTTCTGCAATGGCCAGGAAAGAAAAGGACCTACTCGAAATTATTTTTGGATCCAGCCATACATTAATGGTTAATACACAGTACTCCAAAAATTCCAAACTCTTACAGGAAAGTCTCCAAAGCTAAACCAATGATTTCGAGGGGTACTTTTCTAAATATGATCGAAGCTGAAAATGCACTTGTTCTTGTTGCTGAAATAGAAGGCGAAGTGATTGGGTTTTTGTGTGCTGGTATAGAATGTCATGATGAGGATTATGTCAGTCGCGCTAGTTGTCATGTTGATATTTACGAGTTATCAGTGACAAAGATATTCCAAAAACAAGGTGCTGGTTTTGGTTTGATTACTGAAGCAGAGAAGTGTGGCAAAAGTAAAAAAGCATGCGAAACCGCAATACTAGCATATGCTTTCAATGAAAATACTTTAGACTTTTATAAACACAATGGGTTTGAACCATATGGTATCCAGCTCAAGAAAAAAATTGATTAGTTGCCTAGGACTGTTCGACGTTGTCTTTGCCGATTAACTTTTTGACCTTATTTAGGAGGACGGGATCAATACTGATCTTGTTTTTTATTTTTACCTCCTTGGCGTGGCCGTTCACGATTACCAAGCTGACGCTCGACTCACCTGGGTGGTCGTTGAAAATCTCTTTTAGCTCGAGCAAATGTTCTTTGGAAAATGTGCTTGGAATTGTTAATTTCAAATTCTTCGGTCCTAAATTGTAAACATTGACAGCTGCTGGCCTAGGAGTGCTATTGCTGCTACTATTTCCACCCTGGAAACTGCCACCACTGTTACCTCCTTTGGGGCCGCCCCATTGCCGTTTTCTCTCTCTGGTAACGAAAGCAGGGATCTGAGCTGTTTCAGTAATTTCATAAATTGCTTCAGTCACAATCTTCAGGGCGCCGTCCTTGTAACTCACGAAACCGTCAACGGCGATAATTTTGTCATTTACGAGTAAATCGCCGAAGCTCTCGAGTAATTTGGGAAAGACGAGAATTTCTGCGTTACCTTGTAGGTCTTCGACTTTGGCGAAAACCATATTCTGGTTGCTCTTGGTCAAGATTTTCTGGAGCGATGTTATGACGCCAGCGATACGAATATAATGATTTTCAAGCGATGGAGTGATCTCGTTTATCCTTTTGGTCCGATATTTTTCAAGTAATGGGCCAATATCGGAGAGGGGGTGCTCGGAGATATACATTCCGAGAAGTTCACGCTCCCAAGTCAATATCTGTTTTTTGTCGGCAAGTGCGGCAGCATCGAGTTCAAGTGTGACCTGGTCGAGGGGGTTTTCGTCGCCAAATAGGGAATTTTGGTTGCTTGACATTATCTTATGAATGTTGCTGGAAAACGCAAGAATCTTTTCCATGTTGAAAATGACCAGATTGCGGTCGCAGAATTGAGAGAAGGCGCCGGCCATAGCCAGAGACTCGAGTGCCTTTTTGTTTATGACTTTGCCCGAAAGTCGGCAGAGGAAATCTTTCAGATCTTTGTACTGACCATTTTTCCGTTCCTCTACAATTTCTTCGGCAACGGCACTGCCCACGTTTTTGATGGCGGACAGACCGAAGCGGATATTGCCAGTGTCTTTGACCACGCCAAAGTCAACGAAAGACTCATTGACATCGGGAGCCATCACTTCGATATTCATTCTCTTGCACTCGTCAATCTCCATGGCCAATTTGTCGAGATCGTCTTTGTTCGAAGTCATGAGCGCGGACATGTATTCAGGCGGATAATTGGACTTGAGATAAGCTGTTTGATATGCGACCAATCCGTAACTAGCGGCATGAGCTTTGTTGAAACCATAGCCGGCGAAGGTCTCGATTTGGTTCCAAACGTCGGTAGCGATCTCCTTTTTCATACCGCGTTCAATAATTTGTGAAAAGAATTTCTCTTTCTGAATTGCCATCTCGGCGACGATCTTCTTGCCGATCGCTTTTCTGAATTTATCAACTTCCTGCCAGTTGTAACCTGCGAGTTCAATCGCAATCATCAAAACATCGTCCTGATAGACGATCAGTCCAAGAGATTTGTCGAGGATTTTGGCCATGCGGGGATCGGCGTAGGTGATGAGCGAAGGATTGTGTTTGCGGGCGATGTAGTCGGGAATGAAGGCCATTGGTCCAGGGCGGTAGAGAGCAACCATGGCCATAATATCGTCTATGGTGGTTGGCCGCAGATCCTTGATGTGTTTGCGCATACCCTCACTTTCCAACTGGAAGACGCCAATTGTCTCTCCTCTCGAGAGGAGCTCGAATGCTTTCTTGTCATCGAGTGGGATCTCGTCAAGAATAACTTCGATATCACGCGTTTTTTTGATGATTCTAATCACATTTTGGATAATTGATAGATTGGCCAGGCCCAGGAAGTCCATCTTGATCAAGCCGACGCCATCTTCTCCGACAGCGTGCATTTCGTACTGCGTGACGAGCCGACCACCCTTGGCGTCAACCATGATGGGGGTGAAGTTGGTAATATCTTCCGGAGCAATGACAACACCAGCAGCGTGAACAGAAGCATGGCGGACGCAGCCCTCCAGTTTCTTGGCGATATCGATGCATTGCTTTACGTGTGAATCTGATTCGTAGAGAGATTTGAGCTCAGCGATTGTACCAAGAGCTTTGTCGAGTGAAGTTTTCATCGGTGGAATTAACTTGGCGATGGTGTCAACTTCGGTGTAGGTCATGCCGAGGACTCGTCCGACATCGCGAACGGCCATGCGAGCTGCCATTGTTCCGAAAGTGCAGATTTGTGCAACACGATCCTTCCCGTATTTTCCCGAAACATATTGAATAATAGCATCCCTGCCGGCGTCAGCGATATCAGCGTCAATATCAGGAGCAGAAGGGCGGAAAGGATTTAGGAAGCGCTCAAATGGTAGATTGTATTCGAGAGGATTGAGCTGTTTGGCCGTAATTCCCAAGGCATATGAGGTGAAACAACCGGCAGCTGATCCTCTCACATTGGTCGGGATACCGTTCTCCTTGGCCCACATGAAAAAGTCTTGAACGATGAGGAAGTAGCCGAGGTAACCCTTGTCTTTGATAACTTTGAATTCATAATCAAGCCGTTCCTGCATCACCGGTGTGATTTCGCCAACACGCTTGGGCAATCTTTCGGCGATCAGTTTCTTGATATAGGTTTCATAGGTTTCGTCTTCGGGGAGCGGAAATTCAGGAAAACGAAATTTGCCAAGTTCTATGTGAACACTGCATTTATCGATAATTTCCTGAGTGTTGGTCATGACCTCAGGATGGTCAGGAAAATTGTTGAACATCTGCTCTCTGGTCAAGAGGGAATAGTCGTCGCCCATCATCGACATGCGGTTTGGATCGGAAACCATTTTGCCTGTCTGGAGGCAGATTAGTGCGTCCTGAGCGATTGCATCATCAGAGTTGACATAGTGCGGGTCATTGGTTGCAACTACCTTAAGATCAAATTCCTTTGCCAGAGCGAAGATATTGGCATTGGCCTGCTCCTGGTCCTCAACTTTGCTGTGCTTTTGCACCTCGAGATAGAAATCTCCCGGGGCAAAAATATCGAGGTATTCCTTCAATGTCTTACGACCTTCCTCGAGACTCTCGAGCGATTTTCGGGGAATCTCGCCTTGGACACAAGCTGACAATCCAATTAATCCCTCAGAATGTTTCTTCAGTGCTTCTTTGTCGATGCGGGGCTTGTAATAATACCCTTCCAGATGAGCGATTGTTGTCAGCTTGAGCAGATTGCGATAACCCGTTTCATTCTTGGCCAGCAAAATTAAATGGTAAGCCTTGGCATCGACAGAAGGTTGTTTGTCAGAGAGTTTCCGTGGTGCCATATAAGCCTCGACGCCTAGAATCGGATGAATTCCTTCCTTTTCACAAGTTTCGTAAAATTCAATAATTCCATACATTACACCGTGGTCAGTCAGGGCAATTGCAGTCTGACCGTCTGATTTTGCTTTTTTGATAAGATCAGGAATCTTGCCCATACCGTCAAGCATGGAATAATGAGAGTGAACATGAAGGTGAGCAAATTGTGGAAAAGTTTGATCTGGCATCAATCTCTTATTGTTAAGAATATTTTTTTGTGTTATAATTGAACTTAAATGAACAATGACTCACCAAAATTTGCCTTTATTCTTGGCCGAGAGCGCGATTTGTGTTTGGCTGAACTTAGAGCGGTATTTAAACGTTTTGATTTTTGTTTTAGTATTTCTAGTTTATATGACAATGTCGCGATCATCAATATTGACGGGAAAAGCGAAAGTGATGTGGCAGGATTAATGGAAACACTAGGAGGAACGGTCAAGATATTTCGGATTTTTCAGAATTCAGAAATTGGGATTCAGAATTTGGCATTTAAGGGAATAATCGTTGATTATATGCGGTCCAATCTCAAAGCAGATGGCAAGTTTAACTATGGTATTTCTTCGTACTCTAGGGCTTTTAATCGAAGCTCTGCCAACAATCTCGGTCTTTCGATCAAAAAGGAACTGAAAAAGGAATTTTCTCTTCGTTTCGTTGAGCTGCGTGACGGGCAGGAGGTTTCCAGTATTCTCTCGCTCAAGAGTAAATTTGTTAATGAAGGTTTTGAGTTTGCTATCTTTGAAAGTGGTGAGATTGGAATTCTGATCGCACTTTCAAACGCGGAGGAGTGGGGTAATCGTGATTATGACAAGCCAGCAGGGGACAAGAGAAGCGGGATGTTACCGCCAAAACTCGCCAGAGCGATGTTGAATATCGCTCTAGGCTCGTTGTCAAAAGTTTCAGAAGTTCCACAGGACAAAGTCCTTGTGCTTGATCCTTTTTGTGGATCGGGAAATATTGTCCTCGAGGCGATGATGCTGGGGCTTGATGTC
>JAPLVL010000020.1:17678-59025 GCA_026397135.1 Candidatus Berkelbacteria bacterium | reverse complement strand
TTGATGTCTTTGCCAGTGATAATTCGGAAAGAGCAGTCAAAGACAGTCAAGAAAATGTTGATTGGCTAAGCCAGAATACAGGATTTAGGAGTCAGAATTCAGTGATAAATATTTTTCAGGCTGATGCAACCTCTATCGATTTCAAAAAATTATTACTTTCTGCCAACTGCCAACAATCAACAATTGTTGTAACCGAGCCGTACCTGGGAGAGCCGAAGAAATTCAAACCCAGTCTCAAAGCGGCTCAGGGCGAATACGTTAAAATCAAGGAATTGTATCTTAATTTCTTTCGGAACTTGCAACTTGCTCACTTGCCAACTTGCTCACTTGCGATTGTTTTCCCTCTGATTGAAACCGCCGATGGCAAGCGTTTTTCTCTTTATCGTGAGTGTGTTGACGAAATCAAAAAAATTGGTTATACTATCCCTCAGTCACCGCTAATATATGGTCGGGACTATCAAGTAGTGAAGCGAGAAATCGCCCTGCTAACCATCGCGGAATATTAATCACTTCGTTCAGAAGGTCCCTCGGCTCTCGCTCGGGACAAATAAGACGAAATTGATGTCCGATATGGTTTTGTTTAATTAAAAGAGGAGTTCACAATGGCACATAAGAAGGCTGCCGGTAGTACTAGGCTTGGCCGAGACTCAGTCTCCAAGCGTCTTGGAGTCAAAGTTTTTGGCGCTCAGGCTGTTACTGCTGGTGGAATTATCATTCGCCAACATGGTACCAGATTTCACCCAGGCAAAAATGTCGGTATGGGTGACGATTTTACGATTTATTCATTGATCGACGGTATCGTTAGATTTCAAGAGAAGCGCGTTATTGCTTTCAACGGCAACAAGGACAAAAGAACTTTTGTTCATGTTGATTCGTCTAAGGTTGAGACAACCGAGGCTGACTCCTCGACTGTGCTCGAGGTAAAAAAGGCAGGTAAATAATGGAAAAAGTACTAAAAAAATATCTGAAGAAGAATGTTCCCGATATTCGGACAGGGGACACTGTCAAAGTTTCAATTATTGTCAAGGAAGGTGCCAAGGAGCGTATTCAGGCTTTTGAGGGCCTTGTCATCGCAACAAAACATGGTTCGACTCTCGATGGTACATTCACAGTCAGAAAAGAATCATTTGGCATCGGAGTAGAACGCGTTTTCCCTCTCCACAGTCCACGCATTGTGAAGGTTGAGAGAATCAAACAGTCGAAGATTCGTCGCAGCAAACTGTATTATATGCGCGAACTTTCCGGTAAGAATGCTCGTCTCAAGGAACTGAATCGTGATAACAAGATTTGGGAAGAGAAGGGTGCTGAGGAAGAATTGGCCAAGATCGAATCAGAAAAAGCTGCCGAGGCCGAAGCTCATGCCGCCGCCAAAGCTGCTGAGGAGGCTGAATTGGCCGCCAAAGTTGAAGCTGTTGCGGGGGACAGAGTAGTCGAAAAAGAAGAAAAAGAATAAAGTTACCAAGCTTTATATAGAGTTCCGTCCTTCGTATAAAGTTACGGACGGTAAGCACGAAAAAATGTCCAGACGAAAGTTTATGGGCATTTTTTTGTAGCTAAAAATTGCGGGAACTCATGTTGAGTTCCCGCTGGTTGTTTGGCGTTCGATTGCGACAAAGATTTGATCGTAACAGGGCTTGTGTACTTGTAAATTGGCGCCAGCTTTCAACATGGCGAAGCACGAGTTTGGGTTGGAGCTGAAGGCAATCAGGAATATTGACGAATTGTCATTGTCAGCCCGTATTCGGACTACGACATTTTCTCCTCTTGCTAATTCCTGGTCGTCTTTGGAGAGTTGACCGTCGATAACTATGTAATCAGGTCGTTTCTGGCCATTTCTCGCCCGCTCGTGCAATTTTTCGAGAGCAGCTGCAGCAGTTTCAAAGGTCAGTGTGCTGCAACTCGGGAAATTGTATTTGATATTCCTCTCAAGTAGCGAGAGGATAAAGTCGGTATCGTCAATAAGCCAAATCTCAAAATCCATCTCGGGCATTGTGGTGTCCTCCTCTTTGACGCATGTTATCAAATAACGCATAATAATACTAGATCAAAACAAATTATAAATTTATTATGTATAACAAAAAAGATAACAAGGTCACTGGCAATGCTGGTGAAGATTACGCAACTAGCTACCTGCTTCAAAAAGGCTATAAGATTTTGGGACGGAATTTATCTTTTCCGTTTGGCGAGATTGATATTTTGGCCGAGAAACAGAAGGTTGTCGTGATAGTAGAGGTCAAAACTGTGAAAGGCAGCGGATTTGGCCTGGCTCAAGATTTGGTTCGATTTGCCAAGCAAAACAAATTGAGATTGCTGGCCAGGGCGATTGAGCAAAAATATTCAGGCAGAGCAATCAGAATTGATGTAATTGGTGTCGATTATTCACAGCATGTCCCAAGGATCGAACATATTGAGAATGCGGTCGAGGGATAGTTAAATATATGCTAAAAGCGAAAAGGGCACAGTCCTAAATAGTTCAAAGAAGTCTGAAAGAGTTGAGCTGCGTTGACAAAAATAGTAAAAAATGCTAAAATACAGATAGAATACTCTGCCAAAGGAGGACAATATGGCAGTTTATCGGATCCCGATCACTTTGCCTCGGACTGATGTTGAGCTGGTCTGTGGACTCAGCAATTCAGTCCATTCCGGTCATGCCTTCGCCAGTGGCACGGCATCTGCTGTGGTGACATGCATGGATCTCTGTCAGCTGTATCGGTTGGCAACCGGTCCGGTATTCGGGCACATCTTCCTGCCAGACAAGGCGAAGACGCTGCAGATTGAATATTTCACAATCATAAGTGGAGTTATATTCAGTCGTAAAGAAGCCGTACAAGGGTTGGGGTTAGTAATAATAGCCCGCACCGAAGGCGGTTGCATTGATATTTTTGAATTTGACAAGGAATCAATGCTTCTGGATCTTGTCTATTTCAACAAGAAAGACATTAAGCCCGACGCAGACCAATACCTGGCCAAGAAATAAATCGTATCGCCCTCACTCCAAACGGAGTGAGGGCGAATTTAATATTTATTTTCTCATCTATTTGTGTTAGTTTTAATTTATGAAATCAATTATTACTCGTTTTGCTCCGAGTCCGACCGGAGAATTGCATATTGGCAGTGCTAGGACTGCGCTTTTTGCCTATTTGGCAGCGCGTAGTACTGGTGGCAAGTTTTTCTTGCGGATTGAAGATACTGACCGTACTCGCTATGTCGAGGGTTCAGATCAGCGCTTGATTGAAGCGATGAATTGGCTAAACTTAATTCCTGATAATAAAGGCGAGATAGTTTTCCAGTCAAAACGATTAGAAATGTACAAAAAGTTCGCTCTAGAATTAGTAGAAAAGGGGCAGGCGTATATTTGCGTTTGTTCCAAAGAAAAACTGGATGCTGATCGGGCAGAGATGGAAAAAGCGGGTGTACCTCCAAGATATGCCGGTCATTGTCGTGAAGCGAGGATAAATATTGATGATGTCAAAGAGGGCGAATACGTTGTCCGCCTGAAAATGCCCAAGACCGGTAAGATTGTCGTCCATGACATTGTGCGCGGAGACATTGAATTTGATCTGTCCTTGCTCGATGACCAGGTTTTATTGAAATCCGATGGTTTCCCGACCTATCATTTGGCATCGGTCGTCGATGACCATGAGATGGGCATCAATTCAGTTTTACGAGCCGAAGAATGGCTATCGTCAACACCAAAACACATCATCCTATATCAGGCTTTTGGCTGGGAATTGCCTCAATTTGGTCATTTTTCGATGATCTTGGCACCTGACAGAAGTAAACTCTCAAAACGACATGGCGCAACTTCTGTCGAGCAATTTCGCAGCGAAGGTTATTTGCCAGAAGCATTGATTAATTTTGTCGCTCTTTTGGGTTGGAATCCAAAGACGGATCGAGAAATATTTTCTCTGGCCGAATTGGAACAAGAATTTAAGATTGAGAATTTAAACAAGGCGCCGGCGATCTTCGATATTCAAAAATTGAATAGCATCAACACTCACTACATTACTGAGTTGGTCAGGAATCAGAAGTCGGAAGTCAGAAGCCAGATCAAAAATATTCTTAAGGATATTTCCGACGATGAGTTAGATCTGATTGGCCGGGGTGGATTTAGTACCTTGAAAGGGGCGGCTGATTATATTTTGGAATTGCGAAAGGAACCTGATTATCCCGCTACTATGCTCGTCTTCAAACGATCGGAAAAGAAAAGCACTCTCTTAGCCTTACGAGCAGTTGCAGATAAATTTGAGTCCGAGGAAGAGTGGAGTACATTTAATGTCCAGAAAGCGCTCGAATATGTCGTAATCGAAAACTCACTGACAAATGGTGATGTCTTCTGGCCTGTCAGGGTCGCACTCTCTGGAGCAGAAAAATCGCCCTCGCCCGTCGAACTCGCTGTTGCCTTGGGCAAGGATGAGTCTCTCAAGCGCGTTAAAAAGGCTATTAGCAAACTGAACTAAAATATTTATTGAGTCCTACCAAAACACCACCTGTAAAGTGGTGTTTTGTATCAAATAAATATTTGAGATTGCTTCAAAAATAGTTTTTTGTTTGCGGCGAAGAATCCTTCGGCAAATGTGTCGGCGTCGTACATACCGGCGCGATATTGATTGAGTCCGAGAGTAGCTTCTAGATAGTGTCGATCCTTGAGCTGTGACTTGTGGAGTAAAATCGCTTCCTTTTTTAAGTCAATCTTTTGATCTATGACGACAAGACGGTTGGCATATACTGGTTGCCAAATTTCGTATTGCCAGACTGAACAATCTATAAATTTTGCCATTTCGTCGTCGGCCAGATATTGGGCCAAGAGCCTAGTTGTCTCTGTGTGATCGTGGTGAGGATCACTAAAATTGGGTGTGAAAATGATGTCTGGCTTGGTAGTTCTTACAATATCGTCCAGCATATCGATCGTCTCATCATTTGCCTCGAGTTTGCCATTTGCAAATTTCCAGAAGAAGACATCGTCAACTCCGATCTTGAATGCCGCTTTCTTGGCCTCCTCGACTCTCTGATAATTGTGACCATTGGTCAGATAAAGGGTGGTGATCTTGGCTCCTGACTCTTTGGCGAGTGCGATAGTTCCGCCACAGCCAAAGACATCATCGTCGGGGTGAGGGGAGAGGATGAGAATGTTTTTGGCTTCGAACTTGTGAATAATTTCCAACTTCAAGTCTGATTTGACCGCCTCGAAAACGAGGGAATTACCAAAAGCTTTACGAAGATTATTCAAACTCAGAAGAGAATTTTTTATTTTGCTCATACTACAAGTTTATCAACTTTTTTATTTTTTGTCATTGTTTTAATTTCTTGCTAAAATAACAATAATGCACCAAAAGAAAATAAAATTAGTGCAAGTGACGGCTGATGCTGCAGTTGGAGGCGGGTCAAGTCATATTTTGGGTTTGCTCCAAAATCTTGACTTCACAAAATTTGAAATCTCTCTAATTTGTCCATCGGGATATCTCTCGAAGGAGGCCAAGAAAATCTCTGGTCTTCAGGTTTTTAATATACCGATGAAGTCAAAGTTCGATCTCGTCTCAATTTTTTCTCTGAAGAAAATTCTCGAACAAATTGAGGCATCGGGCGATCCCTTCGGTCCGATGATTATCCACAGTCATGGTCCGAGGGCAAATTTATTTGTGGCTATTTCCGCACCGAATTTGGCAATCAAATTGTACACCGAGCATATTTACAACTATGATTATCGGTTGAAATCCTGGTTTAATAATTTTGTGCAAAAAAAGCTAATGTCGTTTTGCTACAAACGAAATAATTTGGTGCTGGCTGTCTCCAGCTCAGTCAAATCATTTCTGGTTCAAACAAGTTTGCTTCCCGAAGATCGCGTCGTCGTGGTGCCAAATGGAATTGATTTGGCGAAATTCCAAAGCAAGACAAAAAAGATCAAAACTACTAATCTGACGCCGGTAATCGGGACTGTCGGTTCTCTGAATAAGGAGAAGTCGCAATCTGATCTGATCACAGCCTTTGCAACAATTGTGAAACGATATCCTCTGGCTCGACTTGAAATTGTTGGTGAGGGCAATCTGAAACAGGAATTAAAAGAACTTGCCTTAAGATTGAAGATTAGTCGAAATGTCGCTTTTCTCGGTCGTAAATCTGATGTCGTCGAATATTTGCGCAAGTGGGACGTGTTTGTATTGTCATCCAAGTCCGAAACATTTGGAATCGCCGCTCTCGAAGCCCTAGCAGCTGGCGTTCCTGTCGTTGCTTCCAATGTCGGGGGGATTCCTGATATAATTGAAAATCGACAAGAAGGAATTCTTGTTTCCAGTGGAGCCCCAGAAGAAATTGCCAAGGCGGTGATCGAACTTATTGAGCATCCTGCTTTTGCGGCTTCGCTCAAGAGGCGGGGATTGGCCAAGGCCAAGGCATATAGCTGGAAAAATATCGTAAAGAAAATTGAAGAAATTTATTTAATATTGGTGGGATAGATGAAGAAAGTGATTGTCGAAATAGGATCTTCAGTTGTGCGTGTTCACAAATATGAAGACGATCAAAGTGAATTAGTGCTGGAGAAGGAATTTCAATTCAAGAAGAATTATTCTCCCAATCGCGGGCTTAATTTCAATGACGAAGAAGGTTTGATTCGGTTGCTTGAGAGGGTCAATGCAAATTATTTCAATTATTCCGTCGAGGCATTTGCGACTGGTATTTTTCGAGAATTATCAGATGATCAGCTTAAGGAATTGCAATCGGAAAGCAGGAAGAGGGCAAAGATTGAGATTCTGATTATTTCGCCAGAAGAAGAAAATTATTTCAAAAAGCTTTTGCTACGATATTCATCCTTTGGCAAGAGAGCGGATGCGGAGGAATTCTTCCTGGCTGACGGGATAATGGCTGCGATGATGGCCGAAGAGTCAAATTGAGAATTTAAATAAAACAGCGTTTGGATCTCGGAGTTATCCGAGATGACAGACTATAATTTTTGGAGGAGATATGACTGAAAAAAGCGTGAGCGAAGAATTGTTTAGTGCGATCGGGATGAAGGATTTGACGGACGAACAAAAGGCAGCTCTGTTTCTACAGATGCTTGATTTGATTCAGACTAGAGTGATTGCTGAAATTACTGACAAAGCGACAGAGAGCCAGCGCGAGGAACTGGAAGCAGTCATAAACGACGGTCAACCAGCAGATGAGATGCAAGCCTATCTGGACAAGAATTTCCCTGAATATCCTGAAATTTTTGAAAACGAATCAAGAAAACTGCGCGAAGAACTGATTATTAAATTCTCGAAATAGGAGGACAGATGGCAGAACATGAAACATCTCCAGATCCGTCCTTGGAGGGGGGAAGTGCAGGCGAAATTTTGACTCCATCGGCGGAGCCAGATTTTACGGGTGAACTAGAAAGTCCGGAAGTTTCGGCTGAAGCGCTGGAAACGAGACGGAGCGAATGTCAAAAATATCTAGATACGAATATGGAGATAGCCAATATCAGAGCCGAGCGAAATCTCACCGGATGGAGAGGCTGGTTTGCCAAGTTCAAGAGAAATAATACGGCAAGATTGGTAACTGGTGTTGGCGCTTCGATGGTAGCTGCGGTCGCTCCTGGCGTTGGCGTTGCCTCTCAGGTGTTGCGAACTGGACTCGGCGCGATTGGTGGAGGAAGTGCAGGAGAAGCTCAATATGCACTGAAGACCGAAAAATCAGTCCTGGACAAAATCTCAGGTTCTGACGGAAAAATTGATGCATCTGCCCTTGCTGGTGTTGATGAAAAAGAACTTGTCTCCAGCATTGTTCGGCTGACAGAGATCGCGACTGCCAGAGGTTTGGCTATCAGCGAAGTCCTGGCAGACAAGGACAAAGAAACGATTGCCAAGATTACAGAAAAAGAGGCAGGAAATTGGTTTAGCCGAAATCTGGAAAAAGCGCGTGAAGCCTTTGCCAGCATGCCGAAATATTTGAAAGTGTGTGTTCCTCTAGCTACTCTTGGTTTGGGAATCACGATGCCTGTAGTTGGAGCGGCCGCCGCTCTTGGCCTGGGTGTCCTCGGCACGAGACGGATGTATGCACGAGAAGGCTATGAACATTCTGATTTAGTCAAAACGATGCAAGATGAACTGATGAGGAGAGTGGAACAGGGTAAAATTGCACCAAACAAAGTAGCAGAGCTGTACATTTTGGCCAAATATGATGCCAAGAGAGAAAAACAGCGTTCGGTTGCCTTCGGATCTACTGTGGCTGTTGGAGCTTCGGCACTGCTCTTCGCCGGAAGAGCTGAAGCGCATGACTATCTGACTGGCTCAAGCACCGTTGTCGAACCGGGCCATCATTCCGAGGCTCCTCATATTTCGTCTGGTCATGTCGCGGAACCTGGCAGGCAAATTGTGCCTGGAATTACGGGCAGTGAGCCGACAAATGAAATACAAGGTTCGCCAAGCCCTTCACATGTTGAACATATAGCATCAACTTCTGAAGCTAGCCATGCTCATCATCCAGCAGCTCCGACCGAACATCACACGGCTAGCCGAACTTATATTGAGCATACTGCTCATCATGAGAATCCATCACACGCCCACACAGAAAAGCATGTAGTAGCAAAAGAGCCAGAACATCCCGAAGTATCAGCAGCAAAACCGGTAGATGAATCACGAGTGATACCTGTGACGGTGAAGCCGGACCATACTACTTCCGAAGCTGTGCCAACTGACACATCTGAATCACATGATTTTGTTCCGGGAAATGACAATGAGCGTCCGCTGGATTTAAGCTCAGACAATGCAACGACTCCACTGGATGTTAGCAATACTGACCTTCATGTGATAGAGCCGGACCAGAGTCCTGCTGCGCCTTCAACATTACCTGAATACGCTGATAATATGTCGCGAGATATCAAAATGGATAGTCCTGAGCAGGGGGTTTTGCCGGACGGAACTCATTTGACACCAACTGAATCACTGCTTGAGAGAATTCCTTTCGCTGATCGTGTCACTCCTGAAGCAAACGCTGATATTTCTACACCACAGGTCACTGACCACCAAGAAATGGGTCATATTATTTCATCTCACGACACTCGTCCAGATGAGCTGCCAAGAGAGATGAAGGCAACACCAGAGGAGCCAAAACCAGGCGGCACCACATACGAAACTAAGAGTGGTGGAAGAGTCGGTGACACTAACCCACTACTTGAGCGTGAAGGTTTGGGTGACGCACATACCTACGAAGGGAACAAAGATTTCGTTCAGACGGACAAGGATAGTGGCACGATGGTTCGCGAGGGTTGGCTTGAAGCTCCACATCAAACTGATCACGGGAATGTCGCTGAACATACCTCTGCTGACGCGGCTCATGTTCCCGAAACACCTGTTGCGGTGCATGCTTCTGAGATTGGTCATGATTATAATTTCGAGAACAATAATCAGCCTGAGATGCAAGGATTCAGGGACCACATCGTTTCGATGTTGGAGAAGGGCCAGTCTGATAAACTGCAGCGATTGCATGATTATCTCGACAACAAAAATTTCTTGCGTGATTTGAGTCACAGCAAGGAGTGGAAGTGGATCCTGCCGAGTGCTGATTCGAAACCTGATTATTCTCCTTCGAATACTGGCGAAGTTCGTGAAGGCTGGATGGCACATCGTGACGGTTTTCTCTTCATCAAGGGCAAAACTTACTGGAGTCCTGATCGAATCGTAAATGATTCGGCATATCGTGAATTGTACAAAAAGGATATCGAAAATATTCTGCAACAAGGCCAAGCCGTGATGAAACCGCTGGGTCCGAGTGCGACTGCTGAATTGAAAAACTAAGGATTATTTCAAAATATCTGACAATTTGTCCTGACCCAAGACGAAGAGTTCTTTGATTGCTCTAGAGAGAGCAACATAGAGAAGATCCCTGTTAATTTTGCGTTTCTCGCCTCGAAGCTCTGGCGGGAGATCCTGGTTTATTTCAAACTGATCTTTTCTGATTCCGACCATAAAGACAATATCAAACTCAACGCCCTGCGCCTCGCTGAAGGAAAGGAGATGAATTTTCTTATTGTTTTCAAAATCGGCCTGAAAATTGGTCAGGTAGTTTTCGTCTTTGGCCAAGATTCCGACAGATGAGTAATCGGCTTTTTCCAAAGCATTTTTGATTATGTCAATTTCTGTTTCTGAATTTATCTTGGCAATTTCAACAACTTCAGAACCAGAGGCGATCTTGTCTGGAATCGAAACATTGTAGCCAAGCGACTGGATATATTTCAAAATATTTGCTGTATTGCGGTAAACTTTTTGTAAGACGACTTGGCGTTCGGGTAGTAGAGAAGTATTGATGTCGGAAAATTGGCGGATCGTACCAAGCCGAACTTGTTGTGCTAGGTCACCAACATAAATAATTGATTTCAATTTGCTATCCATGCAAGTATTGAAGATCTGTAATTGTTCTGGCAGATAATTTTGAAATTCGTCGACGATTGCTAGTGAATATTTGACTGGAACGGGGCCTGTTCTCTTCTTGTACTGACCATTCTTTTGCTCAATATAATAATCTTTGATAATTTGCAAATTCTGATCAGTTGCCATTTTTCCGAGTAGAAGCAGGGTCAAATCGATGCGATCTAGATTGTTATTTTCTCTCTGCAAGTCGAACAAGTGGTTCTGGTCAGTTGTAAAAAAGCTTTTGTAAATTTCACCAAGGTATGCGAAGACATTCTGATTTTTGAAGGAGTGATTTCTGTTTTGGCGCAAGGCACTGATCTTGGCCGATTCGTAGAGATCATGAATTTCCTCGGTACTGCCAAAATGTTCGGTGAAGTTCAGATCGATACCCAAAATTTGCATTGCCCAATCGGAAAAAGTAGTGATGGTAACATCATCAATGCCAAGCTGAGGTAATAGTTCGGAGAAGTAAGCCTTCGTGCCAGTATCCTGAACGAAGACGATAATTTTGTCGCTTGTGTATGTCTCAGATAGGTCGGGAGACTGAAGCAAATAAGCGACGCGATGGAGTGCCAGTGTGGTTTTGCCGCTGCCAGCCGGACCAGAGATTAGAAATGGTCCGATGTGGTGAGCACGGATGACGGCATCCTGGCTCTTCTCCATTTCTGCTACGATTTCCGGCAGGACAAATCCGGATTTGCGAGAGGAAAAATATTCTTGATAAATGAGTTCTCTCTTTTCGTCGAGGTTTTCGCTTGAGAGAAATTTAATTTCGCCATCGGTGATCATAAATTGATCTTTGCGCAATAGCATGCCGTGGGCAATCGAGCCATCTGGGCATTCATAGAGGACTTCACCTGGCGCGTCAAATCGTATCACGGCTGCTGGTACAACCCAGGAGTAGATTGATTCAGTATCAGAACCGAATTTGCCGAAGTAGAGGCTTGAAACTTTCGGCTCATCTTCAAGCTTTACCTCGCAGCGTACGAAGTAGGGAGAGCCTTTGAGATATTCCAGCTCATCGACCTTCTTCATCTCAAATTTAATAACGCTACTCTCGACAATCTTGTCTTCCTCTGAGCTCCTTTTGAACTTGCTTTTGTAATTCTCCAGCTTGGTTTTGGTCTCTTGCTGTTTTTCCTCTAATACCCGACAAGTCGAGACAACGTGCTGCCTTGACTCTCTCAAGATCTTGTCTTTGTCCATTTCCTTCCTTTGTATTTAATTTCATATACACAGAAAAAATAAGCCCGTAGACTAGTAGTACTGTGGCCGGGACTTGAAATTTGTATGAAAGTTAATTTGCATTAACTATTGTGTACACAATATATCAAATCAAGGTCACTTTGTCAAGATGTGGAGTATTGGGTAATATCGATTCTTGAGAAATTGAATCGGAAATGCTATACTCTCAAAAGGTTATTCCGAGATCGTCTAGTGGCAGGACAGCAGATTCTGGATCTGCTTACCTAGGTTCGAATCCTAGTCTCGGAACCAAGAAAAAAGCCAAACTTTTGAGTTGGGCTTTTTTCATAAGTTAAATCAGGGTACAATTGGTTTGATTTTATAATTAATCGTTTTCTATGCACAAATTTATTGAACAAAGCGGAGAACTGAAGAGAGAAGCGGAGAAGATGCTGGACGATTCAGCACTTTTGGAATTGCTCCGGCAATATGGCAGAGTCGAAATTACTGGCAGCTATAGTTACGATCTGATGGTGGCCAAAGATATTGACATCCATATTTTTGTTAAAGATCTGAAGAAGTCGGATATATTCGAAATAATGGGGAAGCTAATCGAACAGAATTATTTTCGTTCGTTTAAGCTGGACAATTTTGTAGATTATCCTGATGTTCGCTTTCCAGATTTTCCGAGAGGTTATTATCTTGGTCTCCAGAGCGTTGACCGGAATTGGAAAATTGATCTCTGGTTTATTGTGGAAGACTCAGCTAGTGGCAAAAAGTTTACAAGTCAGCTTATGAAAATTGATGAAGCAACTCGAATCCTTATTTTGACATTGAAAGATTACAAGAAAGCCAAGGGCTGGCGTTTCTCTAGTACTGTGATCTATGAAGCTGTTTTGAATGGTGGTGTGCATAATATTGGCGAGTTTGAGAATTATCTCAAAAATAAATCAATTTATAATTTTGCTCCTGACCTCTAGTCTTTAATTTTTAACATTTAACTTTTAACATTTAACTTTTGTGTATGTGTTTAACAATTCCTGGAAAAATCGAAAGTATAGATAGTAAGGGTGTGGCAACTGTCATATCTCATCGCGAGAGGGCACAGATTGACCTCTCGCTTGTTTTTGATGTGAAACCCGGGGATTGGATACTTTACGCCACAAACAGGGCAGTGAAGGCCATATCGGAGGAAGACGCCAAGGAAATTATTTCATTGTTGGAAGACAAATATAACCCAGTCGATGTCAGTCGCCTCTCTCTCAAATTCAAGAAAATTATCTACAAAGTCAGAAGTGGTGATTCAAATTTAACCAAGGACGAGATAATTTATTTATTTAGTCTGAAAGGCAAGAATAATCTCGAAACTCTCTATGCCGAGGCGAACACTCTGCGCAAGGAGCGGATCAAAGATTTTGTTTGTATTCATGGAATTATTGAATTCTCAAATTACTGCAAGAACAATTGCCTCTATTGCGGGATTAGGAAGGACAACCAGGGGATTGATCGATACCGGCTTGGCGTTGAGGAGATCGTCGAAGTCGCCGGGAATGCTGTCGAAAACGAAGGTTATAAACTTCTCGTTTTGCAAAGCGGAGAAGATGAGAATTATTCTGATTCAGAATTGATCCAGCTGGTAAGAGAGATCAAAAAGAAAATGAGAGTTTTCATATTTCTGTCGGTTGGTGAGAGAAGTGTTGATTTTTACAAAGAAGCGTATGAATCTGGAGCGACTGGTGCACTAATTCGCTTTGAGATATCCAACCAAAAATTGTATGCCAAGATGCGGCCAGGTCATAAATTTGATGATCGAAAAAGGCTAATTCAGGAATTAATTAAAACGGGCTACTATGTGGCGACAGGTAGCCTATTCGGACTACCTGGCCAAACGATTGGAGGTATTGCTGATGATCTGATTTTTATGAAAAGTTTGAAGGCACCGATGCTCTCGGCCGGGCCCTTTTTATTAGCAAAGAATACTCCGCTATCTTGTCATCCTCGGGCAGGCGAAGCCATGACCTGGGGATCCAATATTTCTGATGGATTCCCGATCGGGTCGGGAATGACGAGAGAAACTCTTTTGGAATTGACTTTGAAATATATTGCGATTGCCCGGTTTTTGATGCCGGAGATTAAAATACCGGTTACAACTGCGCTTGAAACACTTGATCTGGAGGGTCGCCATCTCGGTTTGCTTGCCGGAGCAAACGCACTGATGTTCAACTTGACTCCGGAGAAATATTGCAAATCCTACGCCATTTACGACGATAAATATCGTGAGCGAGAAAAAGTCTGGCAAAAGTACGGTTTGTTTAAGGGTGAAGAGAGCTGGGAAATGATAGAACAACGCCTCCGCGTTGTTCCAGAAATGGATCGCAAATTAAACTAATCACGAATAATAAATGCATAGAGAATTACTTTACAAAGATCTGTCCTACAGGCTTGTTGGACTAGCATATGAGATAGACAACAAAATTGGTTATGGGCATCGTGAAAAAATTTACGCTGATGCTTTTGAAGAACTTTTAAAAAGAGAAACCAACTTGTTCAAGCGGGAAGTTTATTATCCGATAAAAAATGAAGGAAAAACTTTGGCCAAGAGGTTTTTTGATTTTTTGGTTGATGATAAAATTGTTATTGAAGTTAAGGTCGGGGACAGAGAATATAAAAATTCTTGTTATCAGCTCTTTGAATATTTAAAAACTTCTCAGCTGAAGCTTGGCCTGATAGTACGTTTCACGAGAGATGGTGTTAAGATTAAAAGAATACCAAATTATTATTAGTGATTAGTAAAATTAGTTATCCATTCTTGGCTGGAGGAATTATGGGATCGGAAAGTAATGTATTGATGGTGATTGCGCCGAGTAATTTTCGTGAGGAGGAGTTGTTTCAGACGAAACAAGCTTTTGATGACGAAGGGATTGGAGTTACGATCGCTTCGACAACGATTGGGGAGTGCTATGGAGCGTCCGGGCAAAGTGTCGAAGTTGATTTCGAGTTATCACAGATCAATGCTGAGGATTATCAGGCGGTTGTTTTCGTTGGCGGTCCAGGAACACCACAAATTTTGGTGGAAGAATCGGCCCTTTCGCTCGCTCGTGATTTTTTCAAAGCTGGTAAAATTGTGGCAGCGATTTGCTGGGCTGTTGCTGTCCTGGCACGCTCAGGTATCTTGGACGGCAAGAAGGCGACGATTTGGCCGGGGGCCAAAGAGGAACTAATTTCTCGTGGAATTGTGTACACGAAAGAAGGCGTGACTGTCGATGGCAATATTGTCACGGCAGACGGTGTACCATCCGCTGATATTTTCGGAATGAAGATCGTGGAAATGATTATAAAATAAAAAATACCTCCCGTCTCAATTTATGAGCTGGGAGGTGTGGGCAGTGATTACAGTTTTTGTTCATAGGCTTTTATTGGGTTGACTGTATCGGCCAACCCCAAATGTGGTAGTTTGTGCCCAAAAATTCTGCAATTAATCCGATCTCGTCATGATTTGACCGTAGGATTTTGATGACAACCGAGTCACGATACTTTGAGTTGAGAATCTTTTGCACGGCACACAGTGCATCGTTTGGTAGACAAACATTACTTTCGACAAGCGGGTTCATTGTGATTAGCCGATTATCTACCTGGTATACACCTGTGTCACACCAGCCGAATGGTCGAAGGGATAAGCTCGTGCATTCCAGATTGACACTGTGGCAATAATCTTCGAATGAAATTCTGAAGACTTCCATCTTGTGGAGAGTCTCCTGTTTTGCATTTCCAATACTTCGCGCAGTATAATACGCGTCAATATGGGCTTTTGCTTTTTCCTTGTTGCTGTCCTTCGTCCAGGTTAGCGCAAAAAACGGGGTAGTGTTATTAGGTTCTTCGAGTGACAGTTCTTGCTTGCTATGTTTAATTGACCAGTCGGCTAATTTACCTAGTTCTTTGCCGACCAAATACAGAAGCCAGTTCACTTTTCACCTCCTTTTCCATAGACGGACAGCTTATTATAAGCATTATTTAAATATTTGTCAACAAAAAAAAGAAACTTGCATGCAAGTTTCTTGGTACCGCGTATGGGAGTCGAACCCATGATCTCCGCCGTGAGAGGGCGATGTCCTGGACCACTAGACGAACGCGGCAAACATAGAACCAGTGCCTATAATAGCAAAAAAGCTGGAGATTAGCAATTATCAAGGGGTTTTGCAAAAGATAAAAATGCATTATAATATTGTCATAAGTTCATTTCTGAAGTGGAGGGTTTTTGAAGAGAGAGCGAGGCTCCGCAATAATTATCGCAATTTTGTTGGTGACGGCAATCGGCACGATCGCTTTTTCTTTTGGCCGTATTTTAATTCTGGAGGCGAATAACGCTTCGGTCTATGAAAATGGTGTCGGCTCATACTATGCGGCTGAATCTGGGATCGAGGAAGGGCTTTTGCGCTATCGATATTCCGATTTTTCGTCGGTGCCCTTCGATACTTGGAAACTGAAGGACAACTCCTCCGTTTTTCGAGCCGATCTTGCGGGCGAAATTGAAATAACCGGCAGCTCGATAATTGATTTTAAAGGTATAAACAAGAATACAAGCACGATTAGTGATCCTTCGAAACAATATTACGATCTCCGGATGGGTTATCTCGGCAATGGAATCGACGAATCCCCGTTTTACGGGCAAGATATTAATAGCGATGAGAATTTATTGATCGGAGATATCCTCGACACTAGTTATGGCGTGAACAAACCTATACTCAAGATTGATCATGACCAAACTCTGACGGTGAGATTGCCGTCAACTTTCGTGAATGTGTCAAATGATTTAAGTGCATTTTTCAAATATGATTCCGCGATTGATTCAGCTGACTTAACTGCCAATGCCAGAGTCATTGTCGAAGCTATCGATTCGAGCGGGATGTCTTCTCGGAAGAATGTAGTTTTCAATTCTGATGGAAATCCTGATAATTTCAGCACTGTCGACGCAAGCATTGCAAACCGGAGTTTTTCCTTGACTCAGATTCTGACTGGACTGTATCCTCTAGGAGTTCCACTTGGGAGTGAAATAACGCTAAAGATTACGCCTATTTATTATGATGTCCAGTTCGGGCTGATTTCAACAAAATGTCAGAATACTGCTTGTGATATGACAAATCAAACTGTTGTGCCGGGGCCTTTTACCACTATCAATTCGACAGGCTATTTTGGTGGCACACTTCGGACGATGCAGGCAAAAATTGACCGCAAGAGTGGGACAATGTATGATCTTTATAAATTCGTGATTTACAATGCCGGACAATAACAATTAAGATTTCACCCAAGAGCGGAGTTCAAACTTTAGTTTGTATCCTTTGCGACAAGATGCGAATAGAACCAACAAGCTGAAGCTTGAACTACGAGTATTTTAAATTGAGGAGGAATATGGCAAAATCGGCCAAGGTGCTTGTTGTTGACGACGATATAACCTTGCATGAAATGTATGCAGAGCGTCTTGGGGCTGAAGGTTATTCGATTGTAAATGCATTTGACGGAGAAGAGGCACTGGAAAAAGCAGAAAAAGAAAAACCGGATATCATAATCTTGGATATTATGATGCCCAAGATGAATGGAATCGATGTCATGAAGCGTGTTCGTGAGAATAGCGACAAGGAAATATCAGGTATCCCTATTATTCTCTTGACAGCGCTCGTTCAGGAAATCAATAAGCTGAAGAGTTTGATGAGTGACCAAGATCAATATTTGGTCAAAAGCGAAATTGTTCCAGTAAATCTGATCGAGGCGATCGAAAAATCTCTAAGCTTGAGTCATGTGAAGAAATAGTTCAAAAGTATAAGCAAAAAGCTCCGAAAATCGGAGCTTTTTGCTATTCAGGTATCTTCCAGACTTCTGCAAGTGAAGTATAGCCTGTGAGAGCTTTGAGTAGTGCATCTTGTCGCAAGGATTTGAGGTTGTGCGTACGATAATAATCGCAGAAAAGTCCCGGTGATTTATGGTTTAGGGCCATTTCGATAAACTCATGAGTAGGCTCGATTATCTCAAAGGCGGCAAAGCGTCCGCGGTATCCGGATTTTCCACATTCGGAGCAGCCTTCGCTTTTGAAAAAATGGAGTCTCATCTTGTGAATAAAGGATTGGTCTCGGGAGGACATTTTGGCAACTTCATCGCGAATTGATTTGACCTCGAGATCGCTCGGGGTCATTTCTTTCTTGCAGCTTTCACAGTTTCGGCGCACTAGATGTTCGAGAGTGATTAGGTTTAGGCAACTTTCCAAAAGTAGAGGATCGATTCCCCAATTTATCATTTTGGTTAGTGCTTCGGGTACGGTGGCAGCTTCCAAAGTAGTTATGACTAGGCAGTCTTGGGAGACTAGAAGAGCCTGCTCTGCAATTTTCTTGTCGGTGAGGCTACTGATATACAAAACGTCGGGGGACTGCTTAATTATTGTGTCGAGGCCTAAGCGCAAATCAAAACCGATAGAAGTATTGACTTGACTTTGGTTGATTCCAGGAATTTTAGCCTCGATCGGGTCTTCGATTGTCGAGATGTTGATGACATTGGCCAAGAGACTTCGCAAAAAGGAGTAAACCGTGCTTGTCTTGCCTGAATTTTTTGAGCCGATTATTAACACTAGGCCGGTAGTTTTGCGTAAATTTTGTTGGATGAGTTGATAATCAGCCTCTTCTAGCCCGAGGTCCTCAAGAGAGTAAAGCTTCGGGAGTTTGCTGATCATCTTGAGATACAATTTCTCGCCCTCTGCCGTCGGAATCGAATGGGTTAGAAAATCGAATTCCTCGTTGCCAAGACGGAAACGAAGTTGTCCGTCTTGGGGAAGTCCTTCGGCGTTGCCCTTGAGTCCGGAGAGATCTTTCAGTACTTTGACTAAGGTCAAGCCTATCTCTTTGGGGAATGCAGAGTTCTTCTTCAGTATTCCTTCGATTCGAAATCTAATTTGAATCTCGCTACCTTGCGGCTCGACGTGAATTTCGGTTGCATGATCGCGGATGGCGTTTTTGACGAGAGATGCGGCGATTCGGATTATCGGGGCGGTTTTGCTTGTCTTGTTCGAGATCATTTCGTTGTCAAAGGCATGCTCCCAGACTGTCTGTTCACGATTGTTGAGGCTTTGGTATTGCTCATAGATGGATTGCAGGCCAACTTCGTCTGTCAGGTGAACTGATATCTTCTTGCCTGTGAGACGACGGACCAGCTCGATTGTCTCCTTGTCGTCAGGGTCTGTCATTGCAACGATTAGTTCATGTTCGTCTCCGCCGATCGGTACAATCTTGAAATGTCTGGCGAAGAGTTCAGGCATTAGGGCCAAGATTTGGTGTGGAATAATATAATTCTGTAAATCAATAAAGGCAGGCGTAGATTTGGAGACAGCGACGAGATCGCCTTCTTCATCTGAAATGTTGTCTTCTGAATTGTGATCAGGCTCTTCATCGAGATCAGGGATAGGAATAATATCGGAGGGTTTCTTCCTCATCAGGTGAATCGGAATAGCGACTTCCTCATCCGGATTTACTTCTTCTGCGTCGCCAAAGACACTTTGATGGTTCTGAACGGAATTTGGGGACTTAACCTTGATCGGAATATCATAAGTCTCGTCTTCTGGAGCTGACTTTTTCAAAGTGGGTTGATCGTCTACTTCGTGTGATTTTGCGATTCTGGTCTCGGGATCCTGGCTTTCGTAGAGACGTTTGGCTGAGCCAAAACTGGTAATGTGCTCAAGTTTGGCAGTACCGCTTACTAGCTCTTTGATGTTTCCTGATGGCATCCATTTGACGACATCGGTTGGCGGCATAATCATTTTCTTTTTCTCGCCAAGGGTGGGGTGCAAAATTACTTTGGATGGATAGTGAACTGTATAGAAGGCTCCAAAGTTTGAGTAAATGACGCGGTCTTTCTTTTTCAGAGCTTCGGTGATTGCTTCGCCAAAAGCGCCGATAATACGGTCAGCTGTCTTGGTGCCGATTTTTGCCTTTTTGGCGATTGCCTTTGCAAGTTCTTCGCGATTCATTTTCTCCTTTTATTTTATTATATATTTAGTGCCGGAAAAAGGCAATAAAGATCCGAAAAAAGCGGAAATAAATCACTAGTGCTTAGAATTAAGGATTAAGAATCAAGCTATTTCGCTGGGTCTGCTTGTTCACAACTCTGGGGATTGGCTGGGGATAACAGGACGGTTTTTGGTAATTAGTTTTTAGTTATCAGTGTGGGACTTGATAAATTTGATACTTCTCGCAAGGCATTTTTTCTCCCTTGAAATCAACTTATAATGAGCAAGCAGTAAGTATCAGACGAACATTTGCTTGCTTCTTACTTCTTTATTCTTAATTCTGGTGTTATGGCGTTTTATCAAAAATACAGGGCAAAGACATTTGGCGAGATGGTTGGGCAGAAACATGTTGTTCTAACTTTGTTGAACAGCATCAAAGCCGACCGTCTAGTTCATGCGTATCTGCTGACTGGGCCGCGTGGGATCGGCAAGACTTCGACTGCTCGTCTTTTGGCCAAGGCAATCAATTGCGAGAAGACTGTTGAAGCCAGGAAAAACAAGACTGAATACAGTGGTGAACCTTGTAACGAGTGTGAGAATTGTATTGCCATAAACGAGGGGCGGGCGATTGATGTAATTGAAATCGATGCGGCCTCGCATACTGGAGTTGATGATGTCAGAGATTTGATCGAAAAAGCCAAACTTCAGCCGACCAGAATGTCGAAAAAGGTTTATATCATTGATGAAGTTCATATGCTATCGAAGAGTGCTTTCAATGCACTACTCAAAACACTGGAGGAGCCGCCTCTGCATGTTGTTTTTATCTTGGCTACGACAGAATCACACAAAATTCCGGCCACTATCCTGTCACGGGCTCAGCGTTATGATTTTCGCCGCGCAGACAAGGCTGATTTGATTGAAAACCTGAAGAGAGTGGCAGTAGCTGAGAAAATTGAAATTGATGATGCTTCACTCGAGCTGATTGCGTTATCGGCTGCCGGTGGGCACAGAGATGCACTCTCTTTGCTCGAACAAGTTTCATCCCAAAAAGGCGACAAGGTGACTTCTGATATTACGAGAGAAATTCTGGGAATTGCCGAAACATTGTCAGTAATTAAGTTTGTGGGGGCGATTTTTGATAACTTTCCGGAGGAGGGATTAAAAATCGCCCACGAACTTTTTGACAAAGGCTTTGACATGAGTGAATTCAATCGTCGGGTTATCGAAACATTGCGACAGATTTTGATTGCCGAGGTTACTGGCAAGAGCAGTGAAGATTTGCCCAAGGATGATCGTGCTGAGATCAAAGCTCTTAGCCAAAAGGCCGATCGAGACACGATTTTGCGGATGATTGATATTTTCGTGCAGTCGGGAAAAATGCTGAAGGATGTAGCTTATCCGGTCTTGCCAATAGAGATTGCACTGATCGAAGCGACGGCAGGCGAGAGTGTCAAGCCGCAGCCGGTGAACGTGCAAGCAAACTCCGGCCAGGTTGTCGTTTCTAAATCTGTCAGCAGATCAGCGGCGGCTGTTCTCGAAAGTCCGATCCCGGAAACCACGAAAAAGGAGGCGGCTGTTCCCGTCATGGACGAACCAGTTCAAGTCTCCGAAGATTCGTTAGCCCAAGAGTGTATTGAATCTGTACCTGTGCCGGTTAAATTTCAGAGAAGAAAAATCTTGATATCCTGGAGAAAACTGTTGGCAATTTGATGGGTAGTCCTCATCGAGTCATTTGCATTATCGCGAACGAGAAGCCAAAAGGCAAAGAAGTTGATCCGACAGAACTGGAAAAGGCGGTTGGCGAAGTCTTTGAAGTTTAGAATTCGGGATTCAGTATTCAGAAATCAGAATTCAGGTTCAAATTGGACGCCTAATCCATAATACTTACTGCTTACTTCTTGCTTCTTAATTCTTGATTCTGAATCCTTACTTCTTAATTCTTAATCCTTAATCCTTAATTCTTAATCCTGTATAAATGCCTCGTCAAGAAAAAAAATCACAATTTGAGAAGAAACATGAGGGCGGGTCTGCGACCTCGACTTTGCGAATGCCGCCACAAAATGTTGAGGCTGAGAGAAGTATTCTCGGCGCTATTTTGATCGACAAGGACGCTATTATCAAAATGGCAGACATTATTCAGGCTGACGATTTCTACGACAATCGCAACGGCTTGATTTATAATGCTATGGCAATGCTTTTCGAGAAGCGGATGCCTATCGATATTGTGACCCTGTCTGAGGTTTTGGAGAGTGCGAACCAGATCGAGGAAGTTGGTGGCTCCAGTTATCTGGCTGACATTGTCAACTCGACGCCATCAGCGGCCAATATCGTCTATTACTCGCAAATAGTTCGGGAAAAAGCGCTATTGCGTCGTCTCGTATCTGCCGGAGCTGATATTACTGAGTTTGGCTACGACGAAGAAGGAAATGTAGCGGAGACATTGGACAAGGCGGAGCAACGGCTTTTTTCTGTTTCGCAGAGCTCACAAAAAAACAAATTTATTCCGATCAAGGATATCTTGACTGATGCTTTCGACCGTATCGACAAGATTCACAAGGACAAAGACAAAGGGGCAATTCGTGGCGTCAGCTCTGGCTTCCGTGACTTGGACAAAATTACTGCCGGTTTCAATCCCTCTGATCTTATAATTCTGGCTGCTCGTCCTGCAATGGGTAAAACCTCCTTCGCTTTGAATTTGGCTGAGAATGCGGCTATCGATAACAAAGTTCCTGTGGCGGTTTTCTCTCTGGAGATGAGCAAAGATCAGTTGGTTGACCGTTTGCTTGCGTCGCAGGCGGCAGTTGACTCCTGGAAATTGCGAACTGGAAATCTTTCCGATGATGATTTTCCCAAGATTGGCTACGCTATGGGTGTACTCTCTGAAGCGCCAATTTTCATCGATGACACTCCGAGTGCAAATGTGATGGAGATCCGTGCCAAAGCTCGTCGTTTGCAAATGGAGCACGGACTTGGTTTAATTATTATTGACTATCTCCAGCTCATGTCTGGTCACTCCCGAAGTAGCGACGGAAATCGTGTTCAGGAAATTTCGGAAATTTCACGGGGTTTGAAGGGTCTGGCGCGTGAACTAAATGTTCCAGTGATTGCACTGTCACAGCTTTCTCGTGCGGTTGAACATCGAGACGACAAACGGCCACAGCTCTCTGACCTTCGTGAATCTGGCTCTATTGAGCAGGACGCTGATATTGTGATGTTTCTCTATCGTGACGAGTATTACAATGCTGAAACTGATCGCAAAGGAATTACGGAAGTGTTACTTCGCAAGCATAGAAATGGTCCAACTGCTAATGTTGAGCTTTTCTTCAACCCAAGTCAAATGAGATTCAATGATTTGGAAAAACAGAGAACGGATCAAGATTAAGCAGCAAGGATTCAGAAGTAAGAAGTAAGAAGTAAGGAGTAAGGAGTAAGGGTAAACGTTTGTGGATTTTTATGAATATTTGAAAAATTTGACATCACTTCGCCAAAAGCAGCTTAGGACTGCCATTTTTGTGAACCTGGTCGAAAGGGCGGAGGACTTGACCACTTTTTCCAAATACGAGAGGGGAATGATTGAGAAAGAGACCAATCTTGTACCCTTCACAACCAAATCAGAACAGGTCTCCAAAGACGGTTCGACCAAGTGGGCGCTAGTATTGGTTGACGGCTGTGTTATTGAAACTGTCCTGTTGCAATTTCGCGATGGTCGCAATACTGTCTGCGTTTCATCTCAGGTCGGCTGTGCTTCCGGCTGCGTTTTTTGCGCTACTGGTCAGATTGGATTCAAACGCAATTTGACTGCCTGGGAAATTGTTTCACAGGTTTTATTTGTAAGTCGGAAGTTAAAAGCCAAAGGCGGAAAGCTGACGAATGTTGTTTTCATGGGCATGGGCGAACCGTTGTTTAATCTACAAAATGTTTTATTTGCGATTGGTGAATTAAACAATCCTGATTACTTCAATCTGGGTCGTCGTCATATTACCGTTTCGACCTGCGGCCCCATTAAACCGCTTTTGCAATTCATTGAGTCTGATACCGGCACAACATTGGCGATCAGTCTGCACGCGGCAGACCAGAAATTGAGAGAAAAATTAATGCCGATTGCAAAGGTTAATCCTCTCTCGGAGTTGATGCATGTCCTGGATCAATTTGTGTCCAAGACGAACAAGAAGGTGACCTATGAATATTTGATGTTAAAGGGTGAGAATGATAGTATAGATCATGCCTACAAATTAGCTGAGCTTCTGAAAGGCAGGCTTGCCTTGGTCAATTTGATATCTTTCAACGAAATTCCAGGATCGGGATTTCGGGCCAGTAGTCGGAACCAGATTGAGAGATTCAAGACTGTCTTGCTGGAGAATCGCATCCCTGTCACCTTGCGTGTAAGTCTCGGCGAGGAAATAGCCGGCGCATGCGGGCAGCTGGCAGGAAGGCAAGAATTAGGCAGTAAGAATTAAGTATTAAGCAATATAGTTTATTGGAGAAAAGGAGAGAGATGGATTTGCCAACAATTCAAAAAAGAATTGACCAGATGGAGAAGCTGAGTGAGGAAGTTAGAATCTCGAAGGAGATGCTGAAGGGTGAACTTGAAAATGAGGAGACTTATCTTCAGGCAACTGAGGAGGTCAAAGGCGCAACTCAGAAAAGAAAACAAATCAAGGACGAAATCTTGGGTAAGGGACCAAATCAAGAAGTTTTGGCCAACATCAAATCGAATACTGACGAGATTACAACACTTCGTGATATTCTCTCTGCCGAGTTGACACAATATTATCAAGAAAACAATACTGATGAGATTCCGGACGCGAGTGGAATTGCTAGAAAGTTTAAAATCTCAGTCAAACTAATGCCGAAAAAGGGTCAGTACGAAAATAGAAATTCATTTGGTCAGTACGATAAGGAAGAGTAGACAGAATTCAGGATATTGAAGTTAGCAGACAGTAGTCAGGATTCGACAATACTATTGGCTTAATTCTTAATTCTTGATCCTGATCGCTTGTTTTTTGTTGCAAAAATTTTGCTTTTGTGATATTTTCGGGCTAGCAACAATCGAAAGATTGTGCACGAGACAAAGGGGGCCAGCTTATGAACTGGGCAAAGTGTTTCTCGGGAATCAGGGATGCTCTTTTGAGCGTTCAGTCTGTGATGGCAATTATCGGTATCGAAGAGGAAATTTTCCAGGGTGAGACGCCGTTTGATTGCCTCTCTGCTGCCTTCGTCAGAATTCGGGCAGCGGATGGAGGGTTACGAGGTGGACAGGGTCCGCCAATACTTATGGGTACGTTCCTCGAATTTGTGACTGAGCTTCGAGCCAAGCTTGGGACAAGGGAAGATCTCTCTGATATTCCCGATTGGGCTATGGCTTGTTACTATGCTTACGAAGCAATCGAGATGGACGAGGTAGACATCAACAAATCTGAGGAGTGGCTGGAAATGGCGCGGACAACATACCGGCGGATGTACCGCAAAACTTTCGGTGAGAGCCGAGGTGGTAATTTCGAAGGGATCGAAGAAGCGGCGTAACAGCCTAGGCGGCCATGGATGGCCACCTTTTTTTATACAAAATATACAATCCTGGAGACAATTATTACAACACAGAGTGTCAAGTGGGGGTACAACTCTATTGACAAGAAGTGTTGTAATTGGTACAATGATTTAATCATTAAAAAAGTAATTTAACAATTTAACAGCTGCAGGACAAATAATAGTTTTTGCAGCAAGCACCTCGGAGGGAAACGAGTTAATACGTCACCCTTCGGTAGACGTTTTTTAACGTCTTGGCAAGAGCGAGATGGAATTAGAAAAGCTCCCCACTTTTCTTAGGAGGAAATAATAATCTATAAAATATGTGATTATACAATATTGCAAAGTCACTAAATGTGAATCGGCAATTAAATTCCTCCCCATCTCATTCTTGCCAAAGGACAAGAATAAAAACAAAAGAAACCTATCAATTTATCTTTAAACTAAATGCAAATTTATTAAGGAAAATGAAGAAAAGTTTCAGAGAATAAATTTCGGTTTAGCCGAGTTTGAATTAAAACAAACAACACTCGAATAGCCTAAAACCAAAGATATTCCAAATAACCACTATAACAAAGTGGACAGTAAGAGGCAGCGATTCGTCTTCTTCGGGATGTATATCTCAAGGCGGACAAATAATCAAAACCTCTTAAAGAGGGCACAAACGGTAAGGCCGAGTCATATATTAAAAAACATATTGCTCGAATAGTCCTTCAAATCGTTTTTGCCCAACCCAAAAAATCCCAAACAAGAAATTGAATGGGATTTTTTGATTTTAATTCCCAATATTTAAAATTTGCGAAATATGTGATACATATGGTCTTGGAAGTATGAGGAGGAGGGGATCAATGTATTCTTCTGCTAAGAAAATGTTTACTCGTCTTGCGAACGTTTTTTCGCCAAAATCGGCGCAAAAACGTTTGCATTTGTTCTTTTTGACACGGAAGATTCATACTTGGGAAAGGAATCTGCTCGAGCTAGAGGAACTTCTCGGAGTTCTTGCAAACATGCAAGTCCCGATCAAAGTCCAATCAAAATCCCGAGAAAAAATTGATTGGCGAAAAGTTCGAGCAAGGTTCAAGAGATTTCTGACGGCGGAACCAGAGGGGATCGAGAAACGTTTTTTCTGGTTTTTGGCTCTCGGAATATTGGTTTTGGGGACAGGACTTCTCATCTATGGCAATGTTGTGTGGGGTACTGCAGATATGTCTGATATTGCCCTCGATACGATGTTTGGATTGCTGGCCTTCATCTTGCTCGATATCTGGTGGGCGTTTGCGATCGAGAGGCGATATGGCCACACGATGTTCTGGGTCACGGGAATCGGAATTTATTGTTGTATTGTCAACTCTTGTATTTGTACACTCAATCCACCTTTCAGTGTGTTTCAGAAGCTAATTCTTGATCGAAAGTATGAGGTCAGAAACGAGGTTAAATTGCTTCCTTGGAAACATAGGATCGAGATTTACAATACCTATCCCAGTGTTGCCGACAAAATCCGGGTCAGAACCAAGGATGGGGTCGACTTCTTGATTAAGTACTTATGCACGGTCAAAGTTGATGGATTTGACAGCAACTGGCCTACATTTCTTGCTAATGATCAAGGCAGATTAAATCAGAATCCATTGGAAATTGCGGTCAATCAATACGCCAAAGATGTGATCAAGCGAGAGATTTCAAAGCGTGGCAGTGCAGAATTTGAACGCAGAATCATTGCTGGAGTGAATGGGGATAATCTCATTGAAATTAGCGCATTTGATTATCCTATTTACGAAAGAGATCTTCGAGATGGTATCGTCTTGTCGGTGTTAGGGGATATCAAAATCGATGTAGTGAAAAAAATTTCCGGTTCTGGTGATGCAAAGATTGCATCAAATTGATATTTATTCTTGGTGTTCGGCATTTGTCGGGCACCATATTTTTTATACAAAAAGACCGCCCTGATTGAATATCAGAGCGGGGGAATGTTTAATTGGGGCCGCCGATCTTGAAGGCGAATTTCGTGCCGTCTTTGTCCGGAATGACAGCGACAGTGTAGGTCTCGCCGGAGGTTTCAAAACTGTAGAAGATGACTTCGGGTGAGCTATCAGAGGAAAACATCCGCCAGTCTTTGCTATCGGGCATGCAGACGAACGCGGCGCGGTTCAGCATAATTTTGGCGATGGTTGTGTCGAAGCCGGCTGTTTTGCCGATTTGCTTCTCGACACCATCCCACTTGTTGTCTGCTATAAGCTGGCGAAATTTCCAGACCGGAATCATCGAGTCGTAAAAACGGTTGATGTCGGCATTCATCTGGACCAGAATATTGTCGAAATCGCCGACTTTGTACGGTTTGTGTGTCTCGTACACCCAATAGAGAGTGTAGCGTTTTTCTTTTTGATTCCAGCGGCTAACCTCGACTTGGTATTTGAGCTGGCCAGCTGATACTGTCGTATCTTGTTTCCAGGATGGTAGGAAAGCGCAGATTTCCTTACCACCAAAGTTCAGATCAAGGTCTTCTATCTTGAAGCCGGAATTTTCGACTGGAAGATAGTAACGAGCAAAGAGGTTCTTCCCACCTTTGCTGACCTCGAGTCCCATTGTGGCGGTGTCGGTGATTTCGGAAATCGATTCGATTTCACCGTCTCCGTTTATGTCGGAAGTCGAGATTTTGACTGTCGGCTTTCCGAAGCAAACGCTTGCGAAGAAAAGCAGGAGACATCCGATAAACCAGCGCATTGAGCGTGCCCTCCCCGTTTTCAGAATCGTAAAGTCAACCTATCATAGCATTTTTGAAAATGCAAATTGACAAAAAAGTTGCCCCGATTGTGTCGGGGCGGGGGATTATTGGCGACCGGCTTGATAGACGGTAATCTTGTCGTTTTTGATGACGAGATACCATGTCTTGCCGTCAAAGGCAGAAATGAAAATAAATTTCCGACTGTCTTCAGACACGGAGTGGCGTTCCCAGTCACGGGGTGGCGGTAAATAGGTGATTGAGTCGTCTATATTCTTCATTCGATCAATCGTCATGCCATTTTGCGTGTTGAGCTTGTTTCGAACGTCGCTCCAGTGACCCAGACGAATCGCAGCAATAAAATCGGCGATTTTCAGAGACTCTCGGATGAAATTATGATCAGCATTTCGGATTTCAGCCAAGATGGCATTGCGGTAATTATTGTTCGCTAGGGCGGTCTTGCTGCAATAAGTCCAGTAATACTTGTAGATTTTCTCGCTGGCTTGCCAGTGGTAGATTCTGGCGGCGTAAAAGGACGATCCAGATTGAGCTTGCTTTTTCTTGTAGAAGAGACAAATTTCCTTGCCATCGATCATCGGGTCGATGTCGGAAAAAGCGTAGCCGATCTGAGTAAGCAGAGGGTTGTTGCCTTCCGGATTGATTTGACCGAAGATAAGTCCACCCTCTTCGTAGGTGAGCCTTGGTGAAATCGCAGATCTTTGAGTTGCAACTTTCTCCTTGATCCAAATCAAGCGTCCGTTGGCTTCGCCGCAGTAAACAGCGGATTTGCCGGGATCAATTTGGACTTCCTGTTTCGTAACCGCCAAATCTTTGGCTCGGATTGGTATCAGCCAAAATATGGCCAGCAAAAGCAAAAGGTATCGCATGTTTCTTCCCCCTCGTACGAAGTAAACTTCTGGGTCAGATTAACAAAAGCAAACACGAAATGCAATCCGCTGCAAGAACCGGAAGAACGCTGACAAATTTAAAGCCGGTTTGAATTCAAACCGGCTTGGGACTGATCTATGGAAAAATGTGTGGCAGAAGATACTTGATGTACTCAATTGCTTCCAGCTGTCGAGTAAGACTATCCTCAACCTCGAGTGCTAGAAACTTTCCGAAGAGTTCGGAGCCGAACCCTTGCAGGTAATCCAGGTCGCGGAGTGATCTGAGATGGTGAAGATCGTACCTGATCAACCCAGTGGGCTTGTGAATGAAATAGTTCGCGCCACTAAAACCACTAATGTGGTTGCAGAGCGTCCCCTTGCTGGCCGCAGTCAGCGCGTGCTTGACGCTTTGCGCATAGACATGTGGTCTGGTCAAGCGATCTGTTGCGCCGTGGGCAAAATCGAAGCAATATCCGGCATGTCTCTCTGCTTCCTCGTCATCGATCCAGGGAATCGAGTTTTCGATTAGGATTTGACCTTCGAGGAAGTTTGTTGATTCCGAATTGCGCTTGTACTGTAACTCCGAATGAAGAACGAAATATTCTGTTTTGAAATGATACATCCAAAACAAATATTCGCTGCTTTCCATTTCGGCGACAGCATGGACGAAGGGCACGGTAATCTTCTGTTTCTTGCCAATTTGGAGGAACTGATCGTAAAAGCTGCTCCGTTTCTCTCTGCTTTTCAGGCCCGTCATGAAGACAGATACCTCTGTGAGGCCAAGAGCTGGAAGTTCAACTTCCAACATTGAGTGCCAGTCTGATCCCGGAGTCGTCGTTATTCCGGGCAATAATTGTCTTTGCATCTGAAACAATCCCTTCGCGAGTAGGATTTGCTGACTATAACCTAAAATTGCCGATTTGGCAATGCTTTTGGCTGCTTCCAATATCCAGATTATGATGTTAAAATTCACTAGTTGATCAGTAAGTCAGTAAGTCAGTGAGTCAGTGAGTAAGTAGATCAATAAGTCAGTTAGTCAATAGAACTGAATCTAAGGAGTTTATTTCACAAAGATGGACAAATTACTAGATAATCTAAACAAAGAGCAGGAAAAGGCAGTTCTGGCCACAGAAGGGCCTGTTTTGGTTTTGGCTGGAGCCGGTTCGGGCAAGACCAAAGCCCTGACGCATCGAATTGCCTATTTGATCGAAGAAAAACATGTTTCACCGTATCAGATTTTGGCAGTGACATTTACAAATAAGGCAGCACGAGAAATGTCTGATCGAGTCAGCCATTTGCTCGCAAGCTCAAAGTCGAAAGTCTGCCTGACGGCAAGGCAGGCCGAAAGTCGAAAGCCTGAAGGCGGCCTCTCTGGGACTGGACTATTAAAATTGCCATGGCTTGGAACCTTTCATTCTATCTGTGTCAGGATACTTCGCCGTGAGGCGGATTTTGTCGGATATACTAGGAGTTTTACAATTTATGATTCGCAAGATTCTCTCTCGGTAATCAAAAAGATTATGAAAGAACTGAGCATTGATCCGAAGAACTTCAATCCAAACTCGATCGCCTATTTCATATCTGGCGCCAAGAACGAATTGATTGGACCGACTGAATACAAAAAATACGTTAATTCCCCATTTGAGGCGAACACGGCCAAAGTGTATGAAAAATACGAGAGATATTTGCGACAGGCGAACGCAATGGATTTTGACGACTTGATAATGCAGTGTGTTGTTCTCTTTCAGAAAAATCCTTCGATTTTGGAAAAATACCAAAATTCATTTAAATACATTTTGGTTGACGAGTACCAGGATACAAACCAGGCGCAGTATCTCTGGGCGAAATTATTGGCAGAGAAGAACAAAAATATTATGGTTGTTGGCGATGATTACCAGTCGATTTACAGCTGGAGAGGGGCAAATTTCAAAAATATTTTGAATTTTGAGCGGGATTACAAGAATGCGGTCGTAATCAAACTCGAGCAAAATTATCGTTCAACCAAGACAGTGCTTGAGGCTGCAAATGAAGTTATTAAATACAACGAAAACAAAACAGACAAGAAACTTTGGACCGAGAATCCCGAAGGGAGACTGATTACTGTATATGAAGCGCTAAATGAAAAAGATGAGGCTGAGTTTACAACGATGGAGATAAGGTCATTAGTTCAAAGTCTAAAAGTCCATAATGATGAAAGTGAGAGGTGCTACGGGAATTTTGCAGTATTGTACCGCACAAATGCGCAATCCCGAGCAGTTGAAGAAGCTTTTCTACGGTTCAAGATTCCATATAAGGTTGTCGGAGGTTTGCGCTTCTATGAGCGCAAGGAGATCAAGGATCTGATTGCCTATTTGAGAGTGATTGCCAACCCCAAAGATTTTGAAGCACTAGAGCGTTGCATCCAAGTGCCAGTGCGCGGGATTGGCGAGAAAACGATTCAGAAGATTGTTGAATTTTTACGCTCTGTCATTTCGACTACTTCTGTCATTCCCGCGGAGGCGGGAATCCAGGAAACACCGCATGGATCCCCGGGCACCACTCTCAAGAACACCGCTGGTCTCGAGGATGACAAAATGGGATGTTTGGACAATGAAATAATCGAGCAATTATGTAAGAATTTTCCGCCCAAAGTGACTGTTTTTTTCAAATTATTGAAAGGGTTTTCAGACTATTCTGCGACTCATTCGCTTGATCAACTTATTTTGGAAATTGCCACAAGGACAGGGTTCAAGCATTATTTACTTGACGGTACTCCAGAGGGAGAGGCGAGGTGGGAGAATATCCAGGAGTTGGTAACTGTAGCAGAACAAATTGAAACCGAAACCGGCGACGCAGAAAACTCTAATTCCGAAAGTCCGCTTGAGCTGTTTCTTCAGCAAGTTGCACTAGTTCAGGATACTGATCAGATTGCAGACAATGAAGGTGTCGTGACGCTCATGACTCTACATTCCGCTAAGGGGTTGGAATTTAATACTGTATTTATCATTGGTGTCGAAGAAGGTCTATTCCCGCACAGCCGCGCTCTGATGGATCAAAGTGAGATGGAAGAGGAGCGACGGCTGGCTTATGTCGGTATTACTCGTGCAAAGGAGAGATTGTATTTAATATATGCTCGCGAGCGCAATATTTATGGTCGCTTTCAATGCAATCCAAAATCTCGATTTATCGAAAATATCCCCGAACACTTACTGGATATTATATAGCGATTATTTGACATTCTGGTGAGTTGGTGATAAATATCACTCAAGCGTCAAGGGGGCGCGAGATGATGAAGAAAATCGAAACGTTTCAATTGGAAGATTTTCCCAGTGTCGGCGAAACGGTTAAGGACACCGATCAATATCGGCTGACCGATGAGAAAATGGAGTACCTGACCGTCTCGATGACCGAATTGCATGCAGGTCAACGAACCAATGGACATGTCCATGACGACAAAGACGAAATCTACCAGTTCCTCGCCGGCGTCGGCCGTATGCAGCTGGGCGAAGACGATGATCCAGATAAGCTGGTCGTCCATGTTAAGCGGGGCATGATTGTGCTTGTGCCGGTGAACATTCGGCACACACTCTTCAACGATGGCGAGGGCGACCTAGTTTGCTGGTGTGTCTTCAGCGGCGGCCGCAACCACTAATTTTATTTCTGCTTACATCTTACTCACTGTCCGTTTCTTGCGAATGCTAGAAGCGGACTATTTTTTTTGTAGCTAACTCTTTACTTGTTTACATATTAACTGATTTCCTGATAAACTATTGTCAATAGCATCTATGGAGGGGTTACCTGCCTTATGATGGTAGCAATTTTAGAACCTGGTTATCTTGAATTTTGCTTGCATGAATTTTTTTCAAGAGTATTAAAACTATCGATTTGTCGCGAGATACATCGATAAGCTTGAAGGATAGAAGTGTAAGTGATTACCTTTTTCTGAACCGAACTCTGACTCAGACCCGGAGGGGACACATCGATTATTTACCCGGCTAGCCAATTGGCGGCCAATAACTGGGTTCTTTTTGTGGACTATCTATTGGCTTGTTACTTATTTTAGAAGTTTCAAGCTTAGGACGGAAACCTATTTTGTGTTTCAAAACTGTGAATAAGTCTGTGGAAAACTTTCCATTTTATATTTGTTGCTTGGGGATAACTGTTTGGATAGAAAGTCATTGACTGGTACAATATATCTAATAGCATTATTTGGAAATTGCTTTCCTAGCGATGGTGGTACCTGAAGTATTCTTTCAATGCGTCAGTCTGAAATGTCTCTAGTGCTTATGGGGTGGTCAAATTTTATATCCTATTCAAAAGCACAAAACTCTGATTTTCTGATCTTGGTCGCAGTACGATTGTAGCGGAATTGACTTGTTACGAACCTATTGGTTTTGCAATGACAGGTTTGATTCTATATTTTAGGTAACTGTTAAATGGATTGCATCCTATTTTAATAGAATGCATGAACTGGAAGGCGACTATTTTGTTTATAAGAAGTTTATCAAATTCATCAAGTTATAAAGTTGCCACTGTTACACAATTCATCTAATATTGTCATCCCGAACTCGTTTCGGGATCTTTGTATATTATAGACAGATGCTGAAACAAGTTCAGCATGACATTGTGCAGCTTCGGTTAGGATTACGAAACAAATAATCAGAAGTTAGAAGTCAGGATTAAGTATTAAGTTCTTCTTGGAAGCCTGATTTTGAGGATACCGATTATCACATTTTTGACAATTGTTGAGAGCGGTCTATAATAATTCTTATCCGGTGTTCCTGGGGGAAATATGGGTAAGAATGAAAAGCGAGAATTTATTTCGTTTTCTACTGTTTCCTCCCTTTTCCGAAATGGATTGGCTGGAACTCTCAACTTCCTGTTGCGTTTTCCTCGGATTGCGCAAAAACCAGAGCCGATATACCGACCCAACTCTTCGAGTAATCTCGAGAAAGCGCTTGGTCTGTACCGAGAATACTAACTTCAAGGAGATAGGACTATTCCTATCTCCTGTTTTTTGTCCATTGACTTTGCCATTGGTGGCGGTAAAATGGTATTGAGCAATCCAAGTGTTTGCTCAATACCATGAGATTGAATTTAAAACTAATACTAGCAAGTCTTGTCTTGCCGGTTGGGTTTGCTTCGGTACTTACGACGAGCAGTCCAGCTGTTTCGGCAAGTAATTCACCGACAGAAATTAGTCGGCCGTATGTTGTAGTTACCTTTGATGCTTCTGGTACTGAAGTAAATGAAATTACAGGGGTCAGTGGTGGTAATACGGCTTTTGATGTGTCACAGGATTTGGGAGCAAATCCGTTTGTCGAGGATAGATTCAAAGAATTTCCTGATATCAAGATGGGTATCGGTTCGAGAATTTCGCTATATCGAGCTCCAGAAATAACGATTTATGACGGCAAGAAGAAAATTCCGGTTAGAAGTTGGGCCAAGACAGTCTCTGATCTGTTCGACGAGCAGCAAATAGAGTTGTTGCCAAATGATAAAACCGATATTCCCCTGGCGACGGAATTATCTAGTGGAATGTCTGTTAAAATTACCAGAGTTGCCATAACTCAGGCCAAGAAGACACTCTCGATTGATTTCAAGATCATTCAGAAGAACGATAATACTCTGGACAAAGGCAAAACGCGAATTGACCAAGCTGGGGCAAAAGGCGAAAAGGTTTTGACATACGAGGTCAGGCGAGAAGATGGAGTCGAGGTATCACGCAAATTGATCGATACGACTGTGACGAAGCAGCCAGTTGATCAGATCTTGATTATAGGGACCAAACCTGTCATAACCGGTTGGTGCAAGTACAATGATTGGGTGCTGGACGCTTCAATCAAAAACGGAGTAGATCCTGATCGCATTTGTAATTTGATGAAAGTCGAGAGTTATGGTCATGCCGATTCGGTGAACCCTGATGGGCCATATAGTGGTCTTTTCCAATATACTGATGGGCTGTGGGCTACGGTCTCGGCGAAAGCTGGGTATACTGGCGCAAGTGTTCTAGACCCAAAAGCCCAGATTTATGTTACTGCTTGGGCTGTCACTCACGGATACTCAGGTCGCTGGCCAGGAACTTGGAAGTAAATTTGAATTTTCGATTTATCATATCGCCCCTGAGGGTGGAGAAGTCTTGTAGTCAATGATTTAATATGCAAAACAATGGTGTATTGGAAATAAATTATAAATATAAAAATGGTAGACTTAACCGATAAATCACAATTGATTATATATTTGAAGGCAAATAATCTCTGGGCCAAGCACAGTTTGGGGCAGAATTTTTTGATTTCAAGAGATGTTTTGGAAAAAATTATTCAGTCTGCAGAATTAGGGCCTAACGATACCGTGGTTGAGGTTGGACCAGGCTTAGGAGCATTGACGACCGAATTAGTTTCACGCGTTGGCAAGGTGATTGCGATTGAGAAGGATGAGAAATTGGCTAGTATTCTATCTTCTGTTATCTCGACCGACCAACCGGAGCCGAGAGATCTTTCAAAAGATTTCTCCAGCCTCGACAAGTCGAGTGGCCTGCCTGCTGCCGAGGCGGGTCGAAATGACACGCTTACGGTCCTTAATTCCGATATTCTGACTGTAAATATTCCAGAACTGATTGGAAATCAGAAGTATAAAGTAGTGGCAAATATCCCGTACTATATCACTTCGAAGATATTGCGACTATTCCTGGAGTCAAAAAATAAGCCAGACGTGATAGTAATGTTGGTACAGAAGGAAGTAGCAGAGCGAATTTGCTCAATGCCTGGTGATATGTCGGTGCTCGCAATCTCAATTCAGTATTATGGCGATCCTGGGATAATTGATATTGTGCCAAAGGAATCATTTTTCCCAGCTCCAGAAGTTGACTCGGCGATACTGAGAATAAGAATAAAGAAGGAAGAAGAAAGAATTAAGGTTGACGAAAAAGCTTTTTTTCATCTTGTTCACATTGGTTTTGCTAGTAAACGCAAAACTCTGGCAAATAATCTGAGTGCTGGTTTCCATATTGATAAAAATCTGGCAGCAGATATAATAAAATCAATCGGTTTGAATGAAAGTGTTCGAGCACAGGAGTTGAGCTTGGATGAATGGTCAAGACTGTTAGAAGAATTAGGAATTAGGAATTAAAAATTAGGCGCCACCCAAAGGTCCGTGCTCTGCCCGGTGGGGTAGAACCCTTATTTATAATTCGTCATTCTTAATTCAAATCTTAGGGAGGGAAATATGCCGAAAGACGTAGTAGAGAAAATTGTGGAGTCTCCAGCCGTTGTCTTGGATAAGACAATTGAAGCCACCAAGGAGGTCGGGGAGTTTGTTCATGCTGGCGAGCCAGTCAAAAAGGCGAAGGAATACTGGGATCTTTTGGGACCGGGACTTACTACGGGAGCAGCAGATGATGATTGTTCTGGTATTGCTACCTACTCTCAGCAGGGGGCAAAATATGGCTTTCAGCTCAATTGGCTTGCTCTCTTCACCTTCCCATTGATGGCCGGAGTACAGGAAATGTGCGCCAGAATAGGATTGGTCACAGGTCGTGGCCTTGGCTCTAATATCAAGCGATATTTTCCCAGATGGGTTTTGATTGCTGCCACCTTGCTCCTTCTTGGGGCGAACCTTTTCAACATCGGGGCTGATCTTGGCGCAATGGCTGCATCGGCAAAACTACTTTTGCCAAATCATAGTTTTACTTCACTTGCGATTATTTTCACTATCATCACTTTGGCTCTACAAATCTTTGTTAGTTATCGAGTTTATTCGAAATATCTCAAATACCTCTCCTTTGCACTACTTGCTTACATTTTCACGGCATTTATTCCGGCGGTCGCGATGGATTGGCATGCTGCATTCAAAGGTTTGGTTATACCGTCACTGTCGCTTGACAAAGATCAGATAATTTTGATTTGTGGAATTCTTGGCACTACCATTTCTCCTTACCTGTTCTTCTGGCAGGCATCACAGGAGGTAGAGGATCGGATTGAGCAGGGTGATTCAAGCGTGAAGCTGCGCCAGCAAAATATTACTTCGGAACAAATTGGTCATATGAAGACGGATGTCTGGTCGGGAATGTTTTATTCCAACCTGGTGATGTTCTTCATTGTTTCTGTTTGTGCTACGGTCTTGCACAAAGTTGGGATTACAAATATTGGTTCTGCTGCTGATGCGGCAAATGCACTCCGGCCAATCGCAGGTGACAACGCTTATTTGCTATTTGCTGCGGGAGTCATCGGTATTGGCCTCCTCGCTATTCCGGTGCTAGCCGGCTCGATTTCGTATGCTTTGTCGGAGGCATTTAATTGGAAAGAGGGTTTGAATTTCAAGCTGAAACAGGCCAGTGCTTTCTACGGTGTAATTATTATCGCAACTGTACTGGGATTGGGTTTTAACTTCATTGGTCTCGACCCAATCAAAGCTCTGATCTATTCAGCTGTTGCCAACGGTCTAGCTGCGCCACTACTTCTGATTGTGATTGTGCTTCTCTCGAGTAACAAGAAAGTTATGGGGCAATACACAAGTGGCGCTTTTTCGAAGATTCTGGGCTGGCTCTGTGTCGCTCTGATGACTATCGCCGGCATAGCCACGATTTATTCATTCTTTGGATAGACTAAATATTCAAAATGGCTCATTCTTTGCGTAATATTCGCTTCTGTGGAGTTACAAATTAAAGTTTGGACTATTTTTATCTAATATTATTTGCCAGTTCGCTCATATTTTTTCTCGTGATATTTTTCGGTACTGTCCCAGATGTATTCAAAAATAATTTTGAAGGTTTGGGCGATATCCTTGTCCTCTATTAGAGTGGATACTCCGGTTTTGCGCATTGAGCAAATGGCGACAGAGTTGCCCCAAACCATGATTTGAGCAGGTAGGGAAAATTTGTAGCGCTCGACAATCCGGCGTTCGATCAAATATTTCTTGTCGTTTTGCCAATATGTCTCTAGAGCATTCTCATCTTTGGGGGTCAAAGCTTTTGTCTTGATCCCGAGTTTGATTTGCTTCTTGAATTGACTCCCAATCAATTCGATTTCTTCTTTGGTATCGTCATCGTAAATAGATCGTATGAGAAGTATATCCTTCCTGCAGGAGGTGTTGAGAAGAGTATATATCTTTTCCAGACCCTCGATCCCCTCAAAATAGCTGACGGTTGGTTTGGTAGCGAAGAGAGAATAATCAGTTATCAAGTTTGCCATCTGAGCTTCCAGTGAAACCTCGGCTGTTTTGATGTTTTCCTTCTTGCGGTTGAGAAAGTTGATAAGAGTTTGGGGGTGTAAAGCGCGGAATTCAATCCGCCGGTTCCTGAGTGTTTGTTCAATAATGCCTTTGTCGCGCAAAGAATAGAGAATATTGTATAGGTCACCGCGTTTGTAGGGGGTGGACTCTAGTAATTTCTTGATGCCTTGCTGGCCTGTGTCGAGCAGTGTTTCATAAATTTTGGCCTCTTTTTCGGTCAGTCCTAGGTCAACCAAAAGTTGACTATATTTGGCTTGGCTGTCCTTTTTTGAAATAGACATTTGATCTCCTTTTGGTAAAAGTGTATCAAAATTCAATATAATTGTCAATAAATATTGATAATTACAACATTTTAACTATTTTTACACACTAAATTATTGGTTTTAGCAGGCATAATAAGCATAAAATCCCGTTTTTCAAAAGTTAAATCAAAGCAGAAAATAGTCAGCAATTTGTGTCAAATATGATTGACAAAATCATCACTATTTTGTATAATGTCTCTTGCACGCTGAGGACGGAATTAACGGACAAGGCGGAGCACATTGACAAGGGAGAAACGTAAATGAAGGAAACAATGCAGGCGATTGGCGCTTGTCTTGGAATCCTAGCGCTGATTTTGGCGCTAGCCTGGATACTCCAGGGGAATGATTTCTTCTTATACAAGGCGTTCGCGCCGAAGTATGAGCAGGTCCGAAGGGAAACCTTCGAGCAGACCAGATCCTATAACCATGGGATGATACAAGAGCTACAGAACATGCAGTATCAGTACATCCAAGCTGACAAATCCCACAAGGAAGCGTTGGCATCGATCATCTTGCACAGAAGTGCCGACTACCCCGAAGATAAAATGCCCGCGGATTTACGCGACTTTATCCGAGGATTGAAACGCGACCGCGAGCTCGGTCGCTAAGGAGAGAGTAGTGAACATCTACGCAAAAATCGCCGTTGTCGCCGCATTGGGTGCAATGTGCATCTTTCTGATGGGTGCATCCGGTTGCGAACCAACCAGTGATGAAACCCAGCGCGAAGCGCAAGAGAAAATTTTGGCTGAAGGAACAGCCCAAACAGGAATGCCTTCTATTAAAAACTTTCGGGAACGGAAGCTTTTAAAAGACATCCTGGAGTTGCGAGACCAAGACGGTCTCGCAACCTACACCTACATCGAGAATCTCAGCCCGTCTCCTGTGAAAGGGAAAACGGCGTTGGGAGGAAAATTGACTTTCATGGGCGAATCGATTGGGTATGGCATACCATATGCCACCCAATTTACGAACCCCCAAAAGGCGGAGTATCACAGTGGTTATGTGGTGCTACCGCAAGCCGATCCGAACGGACTTTTCTCTCCCTCTTCAGCGGAGGGGACATGGGTCCTTCTGAAGGATCCGCACGGAAAAGATGTAAAGCCGGTTTACATCGAGCCACGAATTGTCGTGGCACCGTTCAAATTACCGGCCGACTAAACACACTCGGGAACGCCACGGAGGCGTTCCCGACTCACTCCTGGGCTCAGAAATATAAATGAGTTCAGAAGCAGAGTTCATTGAGGGCAGGAGTAGCACATCCCAAACAGTCGAAATGGAATTTGACTGCGAAGCTATGGAAAGGTAGGGTGCCTGCCCAACAACCCTTGTGCGGCGAGGATTAGCCAAACGTGGGGGGACAAGAGGATCAAAGGAGCAAGGGAACGCCACGGAGGCGTTCCCACCTCATAAGCAGATTCAAATTAGCTATAAGCTAAAAGCGAAAAGTTGAAGACATGAATTTGAATTTGGTTATGAGGTTGATGCGGAAAACTTGTCCGCCAACCTAGGGAGGGAAAGATGAAAACAATACTATTTGGTATCGCTCTGATATTGTGGGCGCATGCCAATCACCCCGCCGGTTCAGGATGGGCGACAGCGGGACTGGTCTTGGTCGGCTTGGAGCTGGTAGTGTCGGCTATAGATCAGACAGTCAAAAAGTTTCAAAAGAAATAAACCGAGGCGAGGTTGCACATGACGTGCAGCCTCGTTTTTCATTTATTCAGGGTTACTAAACAATACAAAAAATTAGCCCGAGCCCCTATTGGGGGATCGGGCTATGTGTGTGCTTTTTGTTCTTCCTGTTTCTCATAATCAGGGCGACGAACTGAAATCTCAGTAATTCGCCATGGTGGCGAAGCCAAATGATTCCATTGGTGGAAATATTTGGCTGGAAATCGAATTCAATCCATTCCAGACCGACTGGACGAGGATTGACGATCTTCGGAATGAATTTCGTTCCGTTTGAACTCTGCGAGATGGTCATCTCGACTAGAAAGGTGATCCGAGAATCCGGGTCGGGATCCTTTTCGCCCCGTGGCGGCATGAAGTGTAGGATCAGCTCAGCTACATCTGACTCATCGCTTTTCATTACAAATCCTCCAGAACCAGAGTGTTGTTTATAATTATACAACTATATGTTAGTGTAGTCAATGATATTTTGGCTCCTCGCTGTGGATAATATCGCAAAATTGTGATAAATTTAGTTGTGGGAAGTAAATAGCAAGAAGCAAGAAGTAAGAAGTAAGAATTCAGAATTAAGGATTCAGAATTAAGAATCCAGAATTAAGGCGAATAGTTATAGGATAATTATGAAAGATATTGGAATGGATTCCCGCTTTCGCGGGAATGACAACAAAGAGAGTGGGAATGGCAATAAAAAGGGTGGAAATGGCAACAAAGCGCGCGGGGATGAGAACAAAATGGGGACCTTGTTTATCGTGGCGACTCCGATTGGGAATCTAGGCGACATCACTTTCCGCGCGATCGAAACCCTGAAATCTGTTGATTTGATTGCTTGCGAAGACACTAGAGTAACTGGTAATTTGTTGAAACATTTTGACATAAAGAAGCCAGTTGTCTCGTATTTTCAGCATTCTAAATTGTCAAAGATAGAATACATTATCGAAGAATTGCAGACTGGAAAAGATATTGCACTTGTCACGGATGCTGGAACACCTGGGATTAGTGATCCTGGGCAGGAATTGATCGGAAGAATAAAGAAGGAAGAAGAAAGAATAAAGGTGATTCCGATTCCGGGGGTGAGTGCAGTGGCGGCAGCGGCCAGCGTGAGTGGGATGATCGAGAAGGAATTTTATTTTGCCGGATTCATGCCCAAGAAAAAAGGCCGCCAGACCAAATTTAAGCAATTAATTTCCTTGGACTGCCCAATTATCATCTACGAATCCGCAATGCGCTTAGAAAAGACTCTGGGGGAAATTAAGGGCTATTTCGGTGACAATGTAGAAGTTTTCATTGCTCGAGAAATGACGAAGATATTTGAAGAGTATTGGGGCGGTACGGTATCTGATCTAATTTCTGATCTTCCCAGTCATCAATTGAAAGGGGAGGTAACTTTATTAGTAAGAAGTAAGAAGTAAGGGGCGGTAGGATAGAAGAAAGAGGAAAGAAGAAAGAAGAAAGAAGTAAGAAGTAAGAAG
>JAPLVL010000020.1:13572-17664 GCA_026397135.1 Candidatus Berkelbacteria bacterium | reverse complement strand
AAAGAAGTAAGAAGTAAGAAGTAAGCATTTAGGGGAGGAGGGAAGATGGCTATTCAAAGTTTTCGTGATTTAAAAGCATGGCAGGAAGGTCACCGGTTGGTGCTTCTGACTTATAAATTGACTAAATTATTTCCGAAAGAGGAGCTGTTCGGCATTACCAATCAAATGCGGCGAGCAGTTGTATCTATAACTTCAAATATTGCAGAGGGGTTTAGTCGAAATACGGTGAAGGATAAAATTCAGTTCTACGCAATTGCACTTGGGTCATTAACGGAAATTCATAACCAATTTATCATTTCTGGAGATTTGAATTATATAAACAAGGAAGATTTTAGCAAAGTTGAAGAGAAAATAATTACTTTGCATAAGATCATTAACGGATTGATTAAAGGATGCAAGAATTTCCGTCCATTTGCTTAATTCTTTCTTCTTTATTCTTTCTTCTGGATTTGATAACATCAAAGTATGAAATATTATATTACAACTGCAATCGATTATGTAAATGCCAAACCACACATTGGACATGCTTTTGAGAAGGTTCAAGCGGATGTTTTGGCGCGATATCATCGTGCACTGGGAGATGATACGTATTTTCTGACTGGGAGTGATGAAAACAGTCTGAAAAATGTTCAAGCGGCCAAGAAAGCCGGAATTCCAATTAATGATTTTGTCGATCAAAACGCGCAATATTTCATTGATCTCAAGAAAATATTAAATCTATCTTTTGACTCATTTATTCGGACAACAGAGAAGCGGCATTTCGATGGGGCTTCAAAACTCTGGTCGGCCTTCAAAAAGGAAGATATTTACAAGAAGGACTATCAGGGATTTTATTGTGTTGGTTGTGAGGAATTCAAAACAGAAAAAGATTTAGTTGACGGATGTTGCCCCGAGCACAATACAAAACCAGAATTGATCGAAGAAGAAAACTATTTTTTCCGACTTTCTAATTATCAAAATGAACTTTTAGAATTGATTGAAAAAAATGTTATCGAGATTACCCCCGATTTTCGCAAAAATGAAATTGTAAGTTTCATCAAAGGGGGCCTTGAAGACTTCTCAATCTCACGTTCGCGCAAGAGAGCCGAGAATTGGGGTGTTCCGGTGCCAGGTGACGACGATCAGATTATGTATGTTTGGATTGATGCCCTTTCGAACTATATTACTGCGCTTGATTATTCTACCGATGGTGAACTATTTCAAAAATATTGGGTCAATGGGGACAAAAGAATCCATGTGATCGGCAAGGGAATTTTGCGCTTTCATGCTGTATATTGGCCGGCAATGTTGCTCTCTTCGGGTATATTTGCACCTTTGCAAGTTGCATCACATGAGTATTTGACCATCAATGGTCAGAAGATGAGCAAATCACTCGGCAATATTATTGATCCAGACGAGCTTACGAATCGTTATGGCGTTGACGCGACTCGATATCTTCTCATCTCTGCTTTGCCACAGAACAGTGACGGTGATATTTCGTGGGAAAAGATGGACGAAAAGTTTACTTCCGATTTGGCAAACAATTTGGGCAATCTAGTCCAGAGAGCGATTTCGATGATGGACCGATATTCGATCAAGATTCCTCGGTCAACTTCTTCTGGTGAGGGTATTGATTTCAGTATCGCAGAAGAAATGGAAAAAACAGATACGGCCGGAGCATTGAAGAAAATTATGTCTTTGGCTGAGATTGCCAATAAGTATATTGCTGAGAAGCAACCCTGGGTGCTGGCCAAAGAGGGCAAAACTGAAGAATTGACGCAGGTTTTGTTGAGGGTTTATACAGATTTGATAAATATCGCTCGAGCTCTTTTGCCATTTATGCCAGAAACTGCAGAGAAAATGCAAAAGCAACTTATGACACTGGAGCCAGAGCCGCTGTTCCCAAGATTGGAAAGTTAATAATTCTTTTGTTCGATATCGAAGGGGGTGGATGAAAAGTAAATATTTTATTGCATTTGGTTGGGTGTCGAGTATCGTTAACCTTGTAGTGGGTCTATTGATCCTGGTATATTCAATTGACTACCAGATTAATACGTATATAGATTTTCCAATACATATTTTGGGCTACGCAATCTCGGTGCCTATTTTGGTTGTTGCGGTCTGTTGTTTTGTGTTGCTGCGATCTGTCCCCAACTCCCTCTGGATGAAGATCTCTGTTGTTGTAAATAGTTTGCTGGCTTTGTCGATCTTGTTGTCAATTTTCTATTATCTATTTATCATGGTTAGCTAATCTCGTGAGGAATTATGTTCAGTGCAATATTAGCTTCTATCGGGTACGCTGGCGGAGTTGTCGTTGACAAGCTGGCACTTTCGGTAGAGCGCCTTTCGACCAAAGTTTTTATCCCCTTACTCTTCGCTTTCTTGGCCGGAATTACACTGCTTTACCTACCATTCTTCGGTGGAATGGTCAGGGGTCTTTCGCTTGGCGCGATCTGTCTCTTTGTTTTTATGCTCTTAGTTGCCACTGTCTGGAATATTTTCTACTACGAGAGTTTGCAGAAGGAAAACCTTCACGAGTTTGAGCTGATTATGCTTTTCTCGCCCCTTTTGACTGTTCTCTTTGCTGAGATATTTTTGCCAGCTGAGCGTAATCTGGGATTATTCTTCGCAGCCCTGGTAGCTTCGACTGCCTTCGTCGTCAGCAGAATCGAGAGTCATCACATTGAAGTTACCAGAGTAGCAAAGAAGGCGATTTTGGCCGTGATTCTCTTCTCTTTTGAATCAATTTTGATTCGGTACCTGCTTAACTTCTTCGAACCGGCGACGCTCTATTTCTTTCGCACCTTGGCGGTCGGAGTAGTCTTTCTGCTTCTCTACAAGCCAAATTTTCACAGTGTCTCGAAAAAGTCGCTATTGCTTGTATTTGCTTCGGCTGCCTTCGGAGTGCTGCAGATGATTCTGAAGTTCTATGGTTTCCGTACTCTAGGAGTGATCGAAACGACAATGATTTTGCTACTCGGATCCTTCATGGTCTATGGTTTCTCGTATTTTTATTTTCACGAGAAGCGTAACTTCAAGAAGGACCTAGCTTGCGGAATTGTAGTCATTGGCTGTATTATATATAGTACGCTGGCGAGATAGAAGTAAGAAGTAAGAAGTAAGGGGACCGCAAATTCCATTTATTCTTAATTCTTTATTCTTAATTCTTTATTCTAGTGTACATCGACACTCACGCTCATTTGGATTTTCCTGAATTCAAGACCGAAGTCCCGGCCGTGCTTGGGCGTGCACGCGAAAGTCATGTCGAACGGATCATTAATGTTGGGGTTGATTACGAGACGTCGAAACATTCTCTCGATTTGGCTAGGAAATATCCAGAAATCTACGCTGCTGTTGGTGTTCATCCTCATTGTGCCAAAGAGCTTTCGATTGAGATGAAAGGTCAGATTATGACTTTGGCGAACCATGAAAAAGTAGTGGCGATTGGAGAAATTGGGCTTGACTATTATCATCTCAAGCGCTCTAGTCAATACGCTCACTATCCAAATCGTGACGAGCAAATTTTTTGCTTTGAACAGATGCTCGACTTGGCGCTGGAGACTGGCTTGCCGGCAATTATTCATAATCGAGAGGCTGATGCTGATATTTTGGGAATTTTGAAATCATATCATGGACAGTTGCGAGCGGTGGTTCATTGCTTTTCTAGCAATGCTGACTATGCTGAAAAAATCCTTGATCTCGGCTTTGCCATTTCCTTTACTGGAAATATTACTTACAAAAATCCCGATATTCACGAGGCCATCAAGAAAATTCCGCTTGGTTCAATGATGATTGAGACTGACTGCCCTTATTTGGCACCAGCTCAGTACCGGGGAAAACGCAACGAATCAGCCTATGTGATTGAAACGGCTCGGAAGATTGCTCAACTCAAGGGACTGTCTCTGGCGGAGGTTGAGGAGGAAACGACAAAAAAGGCAAAGAAATTTTTCGGTTTGAAATAAAAATATTATCAGTTGAATAGAATTGACCCCCAGACGGGTCTTTTGTTTGTCAGTAGCATTCCATCGTCATTGCGAGTCATCGAGTATTACTCGAGGCGTGGCAATCTTTTTCAGGTAGAGTGCTTCGTCATTCGTCTGGCTGACGATCTCT